>CAZIEQ010000006.1:0-24799 GCA_964538725.1 uncultured Acidimicrobiia bacterium
CTTGTTGGCTAGAGCGAGAGAGTTGAAGTCGAGTTGACGGAGAATCACCCCGATACCCGGCGTGATGACGTCCTCGACGAGCGAGGTGACGACGGTGGCGAAGGCCACGCCCAGCACGAAGCCCACTGCAATGTCGACGAGACTGCCTTTGAGCGCGAAGTCCTTGAATTCCTTGATCACGGGCCCTCCAAGTCGAAGATCTTCGACCCTACCCCTTGGAGACGTGCGCCGGAGCGCCCCTCGTCGAACTTGCAGCCTCTATCGACGCCTATTCGGCGGGTGGTGTCTCCGATTCGACCAGCCCGACCATGTTGCCCGCCGGGTCGGAGAACATACCGAACGTCACCGTTCCCGGGATCACCGTGCGCGCCATGACCGTGCTGCCGCCGGCTGCCTCCACCTTGGCCAGATGTTCGTCGATGCTCGCCACCTCAACGTAAAAGGTCATGTAGTTGGGCATGGCGTCGGGGCCCTGGCCCACCGCCCCGCCGATCCCCGCCGTCTCTCCGTCCACCATGTTGTAACGGTCGAAACCCGGAACCGCTTCGGAGTCCCATCCGAATAGGGCGCGGTAGAACCCCGCCAAGGCATCCCCGTCGGGGCCCATCAACTCCCAGTGGACGATCTTATGTGCCACACCATCCTCCGTTCTCGACGGCAGTGCCAACCTACCCCGAGGCGGAAGCTATGGCACCGGCTCTAGAAGAGGCCGAACAGCTTCTTCCTGCCGCCTTCCACCTTCACTCCCCGCCAGAAGGCGATGCGATCTTTGACCCTGGCTGCCGCCGACGATGGGTCGGGATAGAACCAGGCCGCAGCCCGGTTCACTTCGCCGTCGACGATCACGTCGTAGTAGCTGGCCACACCTTTCCAGGGACAGGTGGTATGGCGGTCAGAAGGCTCGAGGAATTCATCGTTGACTGCTTCGCGGGGAAAGTAGTGGTTGCCCTCGACGACCACGGTATCTTCACTCTCGGCGATGACGGTGTCTCGCCACACGCCCTTGGCCACTGATGCTCCTTCCGATCTCGGCAGCAGAACCCCCCCGCCATCGCCCGTATTCCCCCATCGCCACCGACGTAGGCTGCAAGCGGCATCGTTCTCGACTCGCCAACTCAGCAAACTTTGACCTTCATCCCAAAAGTTGATACTATATGACTCAGATTATCTAGATTTAGCATATAGGGATCACGGAGATCGAGATGGACATGGAGCGTTTCACCAACCGTGCCCGCCAGGCGCTGCTCGACGCCGCCGCCGAGGCGGCGCGGCGCCACCATCAGTATGTGGAGCCACAGCACATTCTGTTGTCACTGCTGAGCCAGAGCGACGGCATCATCTATCCCCTGCTCTCGGCGGTGGGTGCCAACCCGGCGGATCTCAAGACAGGCCTCGACGACTCCCTCTCCCGGACAGTCCAGGTGTACGGTGACACCGATCCGGCTCTCTCCTCGGATACGACCGCCGTCCTCGAAGCAGCCGACAAGCGGCGACGAGCACTCTCGGACCTCTATGTATCGGTCGAGCATCTGCTGATGGCGCTGGCCGCCGCCCGCGGCGAGACGGGCACGCTGCTTCGCGAAGGCGGGGCGACCTCCGACGGCTTGGCAACGGCCTTGCAGAGCGTGCGCACCCGCAACGTGACCGGCCCTGATCCCGAAGACACCTTCGACGCTCTGGAGAGGTTCGGGCGGGACCTGGTAGCGACTGCCCGCGACGGCAAGCTCGATCCGGTCATCGGGCGCGACGATGAGATCCGCCGCGTGATCCAGGTGCTGTCGCGCCGCACCAAGAACAACCCGGTACTGATCGGTGAGCCCGGGGTGGGTAAGACCGCCATCGTCGAAGGGCTTGCCCGGCGCATCGCCGACGGCGACGTGCCAGAAGGCCTCAAGGACAAGCGGATCGTTGCCATCGACTTGGGAGCGCTGGTGGCCGGCGCCAAGTACAGGGGGGAGTTCGAAGAGCGCCTCAAAGCAGTCCTGGAGGAAATCGCCGCCGCCCAGGGGAGGGTGATCACATTCATCGACGAGATGCACACGATCGTCGGCGCCGGTGCCGCCGAAGGCTCCATCGATGCTTCCAACCTCCTCAAGCCGATGCTCGCCCGGGGGGAGCTGCGCATGATCGGCGCCACCACCCTCGACGAGTACCGCAAGCATGTGGAAAAGGACGCCGCTCTGGAACGGAGATTCCAGCCGATCGTCGTCGGTGCTCCCTCGGTGGAGGACACGGTCGGGATACTGCGCGGCCTCAAGGAACGATACGAAGTCCACCACGGCGTCCGCATCACCGATCCGGCTCTGGTGACAGCCGCCGTGCTCTCCGACCGCTACCTGACGGGACGTCAACTCCCCGACAAGGCGATCGATCTCATCGACGAGGCAGCCAGCCGGCTTCGGATCGAGATCGACTCAATGCCCGAGGAGATCGACGAGCTGGAGAGGCGGCGGCGCCAGTGGGAGATCGAGAAGGCGGCTCTGTCCAAGGAATCCGACGAAGCATCGCAGCGGCGGCTGGCGGATCTCGAGGCCGACCTCGCCGACCTTCATGAGGAAGTCGACGGACTCACCGCACACTGGCAGCGGGAGAAACAGTCCATCTCGAGAATCAGGACGCTCAAGCAGCAAATCGAAGAGGCCCGTGCTCTGGCGGAACGAGCGGAGCGCTCCGGTGAGCTGGAACGCGCCGCTGAGCTGCGCTACGGCAGCCTCCCCACCCTGCAGGCTGAGCTTGCCGACGGTCAGGCCGAGCTCGCCGACCTGCAGGAGCACATTTCGATGCTGCAGGAGGAAGTCGGCGAAGAGGAGGTCGCCGACGTCGTAGCTCGCTGGACAGGAATCCCAGTCTCCAAGCTCATGGAGGGTGAGGTGGAGAAGCTGGTCCACCTCGAAGACCACCTTCACCGCCGCGTCGTCGGCCAGGACCCAGCGGTGGCAGCGGTTGCCAACGCCGTGCGACGCTCCCGCGCCGGCCTGTCCGACCCGACGGCACCCATAGGTTCGTTCATCTTCCTGGGGCCCACCGGTGTAGGTAAAACAGAGCTTGCCCGGGCGCTGGCCGAGTTCCTCTTCGATGACGAGCGGGCGATGGTACGCATCGACATGTCCGAATACATGGAGAAGCACACCGTGAGCCGGCTCATCGGGGCACCACCCGGCTATGTGGGTTACGACGAAGGCGGTCAGCTCACCGAGGCGGTGCGCCGGCGCCCCTATGCCGTGGTCCTGTTCGACGAAGTCGAGAAGGCCCATCCCGACGTGTTCAACGTGCTGCTGCAACTCCTCGACGACGGCAGGCTCACCGACGGTCATGGACGCACCGTCGACTTTTCCAACGCCGTGCTCATCATGACCAGCAATCTGGGATCCGAGCTGATCGACCCCGATCTGCCGGCTGAGGTCGTGGCGGGTCGTGTCCTCGACGCGGCGCGAGCGTTCTTCCGGCCCGAGTTCCTCAACCGGGTCGACGACCTCATAGTCTTCCAGCGCCTGACCCCCGCGGATCTGCGGGCGATAGTGGACATTCAATTCCATGCCCTCGCCGACCGGCTGGCCTTTCGCAACATCACCTTGCACATCACTGCCGAGGCGGCCAACTGGCTCGCAGAACGCGGATACGACCCTGTGTACGGTGCCCGTCCCCTGAAGCGGCTCCTCAAGACCGCGGTCGCCGATCCCCTTGCTCTCGAGCTTCTCGCCGGCACATTCTGCGACGGCTCGGAAGTGACAGTCGACACCGGCGGGGAGGGGCTACGGCTTCGCAGCGGCTCCATCGGCTAACTTCCCCGTCACAGGAGGGGCCATATGGACAACGAATCTTGGCGCTGGGTGTGGTCTGTGTTGACGGCGGTCCTCGCCATCGGGGAGATGGTCACCGCCGGTTTCTTCATCCTTCCCTTCGCCGTCGGGGCCGGTGCAGCGGCTGCTCTGGCGTGGCTAGATGTGGCGGCCGGGGTGCAGTGGGCGGTGTTCCTCGTCGTCTCCGTCGCCGCCTTCGTGTGGCTGCGCCGTTTCGGACGTCGCGAGGACGAAGCCAAACCGCTTGTCGGCGCCAACCGGCTCGACGGCCGAATCGGTTGGGTGTTGGAGCCCATAGACAGGACGACCAACGGACGGGTTCGAATCGACACCGAGGAATGGCGGGCCACCACCGACGGCGGCCCGATCGAACAGGGCCGCGAGGTGCGGGTCGTCGACATCAGAGGGGCTCGGCTCGTAGTGGAGCCGGTGGGTCCCGACGCCTGACGAAAGGATCGCAAATGGTCGATATCAGCCCGGCGGTGGTCATCCTGGCGATAGCCGTCGTCCTCTTCCTCTTCTACGTGGCGAACGCGATCCGCATCGTGCGCCAATACGAGAAGGGGATGGTGGAACGTTTTGGTCGCTATCGGGAAACGGTCGATCCCGGTTTGCGCTTCATCATTCCCTTCATCGAGCGGATGGTGCGGGTCGACATGCGGGAACAGGTAGTCGACGTGCCCCCGCAGGAGGTCATCACCATGGACAACGTCGTGGTGACCGTCGACGCCGTCGTCTACTACCAGGCCACCGACCCGGTGAAGCTGAAATACAACGTCGCCAACTTCATCGTCGCAGCCACCAAACTCGCCCAAACCAACCTGAGGAACATCATCGGCGAGCTCACCCTCGACGAGGCCCTCACCTCACGCGAGCTCATCAACACCCAGCTACGGGAGATTCTCGACGAAGCCACCGACGTGTGGGGAACCAAAGTCGTCCGGGTCGAGATCCAACGTATCGAACCGCCTGGCGACGTCACCGACGCCATGCACCGCCAGATGAAGGCCGAACGGGACCGCCGCGCAACAGTCACCGAAGCCGAGGGTGACAAGAGAGCGGCCATCCTCACCGCAGAGGGTGTCAGGGAGTCCCGCATCCTGGAAGCCGACGGCCAGGCGGAGGCTATCAAGCGGGTGGCCGACGCGGAGAAGTACCAGAAGCTGACCGTGGCCGAAGGTGAGGGCCAGGCGATCGAAAGGGTGTTCGCCGCCATCCACACCGGGGACCCGAGCCCAGACCTGATCGCCATCCGCTACCTGGACGCGCTTCCCAAGATCGCCGACGGCACCGCCACCAAGATCTTCCTCCCCATGGAGACTTCGGGAATCTTGGGTTCCCTGGGAGCGATCCGCGAGTTGTTCACGCAAAACGATGAAGGCGGTGACGGCACCGCCCGATGACCGTCGAGTGAAGCATCCCCAGCCTGGCGGCCGGCAGCCGGCACAGGACCTCGCTGTGGTGGATCTCGGCATCGCCGCCGCACCTGCCAGCGATGCCGGCATTGGGGCGGCGGCGGTTCGTTTCAACCGCAACGGCACCAAACCACCGCTGATCCTGGTACGCACCTGGCGCACCGAGGTCCCCAAACATCAGCTTCTCGCACGTCACCTCGGCCCCGACCGTCCCGTATACTCGATCGCCCATCCCGACGGCAACACCGCCGACTCTTTTCCCGACACGGTGGAGGCGTGGGCAGGCTTCTGCCTGCAACGGTTCGACTCGCTGGACCTCGCCGGCCCCCACTATCTCGGGGGGTGGTCGATGGGAGGTGTGATCGCCCTCGGGCTCGCCGAGAAGCTGGCCGAACGGGGGGAGCAGATCGGACTGGTGGCTCTGATCGACGCAAGAATGCCCAAGCCCCGTCCCAAACGGGGCGCTCACCTCACCAAGTTCGCCAACAAAGCCCACCGAGTTCTCGACCGGCTGACCGAGTTCAGCGCCCTTCCGTCGAGCGAACGGCGCGCCTACGTAATGGACCGCGTCCGTTACCGCACCGCCCGCTACGGCAGGCGGTGGACGCGCCGCCTCACCGGCCGCGGCCGCCGGCCGCGGCGCAGACAGCCGCGGCGCAACATCGGGCCGCTCCGCAGGGCGGTCTGGGTCGCCTATTTGAAATACAGGCCACCCCCGTCGACCCTTCCCGTTGCCCAGCTGTGGACCGAGGATTCCCGGGACGCGACCGGAGACATCAGCCTCGGATGGTCACTGTTCCTCCACGGAGCCTTGTATACCGAGGCCGTGCCCGGCAACCACGAGTCCATGTTCGCCGAACCCAACGTGGCGGTCATGGCGTCCCGCCTCGATGAGCTGCTCGACCACGCCGCCAATCGCTCGGCGTGACCTCGGCCGACGAAAGCCCGGTGGCGGCCGGCTGCTATTCGGAGAACTCGGCGAACGCCTCCCAAGCCCGGGGAGCGTATATGGACGCCGGGCCTCCGCCCATCATCAACACGACGCCGAGCATCTCAGCCAGTTGCTGGGAGGTGGCCCCTCGCCGTGCCGCCTGCCGGGCGTGAAAGGCGATGCAGCCGTCGCACTGCTCTGTCACCGCTATGGCCAGCGCGATCAGTTCCTTGACCGCGGCCGGCAGCTCCCCATCCGCCATCGCACTGCGATGCAGCTGGGCGAAGCCACCCCAGACCTCGGGTATCGCCTCCCGCAGTGTTTTCGTCGGACCGGCGAGCTGCTGCAGAAGCTCATGATTATGTCCCATCTTCACCTCCAGGCGTCCGATGCTACGGTCGCCACCTGACGGCGCTGGAGGTCATGTGGACGCGAAGGCACGTGCCGAGGAGCTCTTCTCGGAGTTCGAGGAGGAGCTGCACGGCATCAGCCGATGGATGTACGACAACCCTGAGATCGCCTTCGAGGAGCGGGCCACCTCCCAGCGGCTGGCGGCGTTCCTCAGCAACGCAGGCTTTGACGTTGCCTATCCGGCGCACGGCCTGGAGACTGCCTTCAGGGCGGAGGCCGGCAGCGGCCCCGAGGTGATCATCTGCGCCGAATACGACGCCCTGCCTGAAGTTGGCCATGCCTGCGGTCACAACATCATCGCAGCGGCAGCTTGCGGCGCCGGAGCCGCCCTGGCGCCTCTCGCCGACCAACTGGGCTGCAAGATCACCGTGATGGGTACGCCGGCCGAAGAGCAATACGGCGGCAAGGTCGATTTGATCGAGGCCGGAGCGTTCCGAGACGCCAGGGCCGCGATGATGATCCACCCTTCACCCAACGACGTGCTCGACCCCAGCGTCCTCGGTGTGCGCCATGTCGACGTTGAGTTCTTCGGCAGAGAGTCCCATGCAGCCTTCGCCCCCTGGGAAGGTATCAACGCACTCGACGCCGCCGTCCAGGCGTACGTCAACGTGTCCACATTACGCCAGGCCATGCTCCCAACCGACAAGGTGCACGGAACCATCAAGTACGGCGGAGACGCCCCCAACGTGATCCCGGCGTACACCAAGATGTCGTGGTATGTGAGAGCCGAGTTGCAGGACCGGCTGGCCGAATTGCACGACAAGGTCGTTGCCTGTTTTACCGCCGCCGCCGCGGCCACAGGGTGTACCTTCGAAGTCACCGAGACGGGGCACCCCTACGAGGACCTGGTGAGCAACCCGTTGCTGGCAGAGCTGTATCAGGCGAATTCGACCGCGTTGGGCCGTCCGCTGGCCTCCGGATCCTCCATACCCAAGGGACACGGAGGCTCAACCGACATGGGCAATGTCAGTCATCTGGTGCCATCGATCCACCCCATGCTGAGCATCGACTCGGGGGCGGCGGTGAACCACCAAAAGGACTTTGCCGCCCGCACGATCACCCCCTCGGGGCGCAAGGCCATCCGCGACGGTGCACTCGGCATGGCGTGGACGATCATCGATCTCGCCGAAGGGGACCGCTGGGACCGTCTCTGACATCGGGCTCAGGGCACAAAAACCCAGAGTCCGCACTTCACAGTATCTGGCTGAGGAACAGCTTGGTACGGTCGTGCTGTGGATTGTGGAAGAAGTGGTCGGGAGTGCCTTCCTCCACGATCTGGCCATAGTCGAAGAACAACACCCGGTCGGCCACCTCCTTGGCGAACCCCATCTCGTGAGTGACGACGATCATCGTCATTCCCGACTGGGCAAGCTCCTTCATCACGTCGAGAACCTCTTTGATCATCTCAGGGTCGAGCGCTGATGTTGGCTCGTCGAAGAGCATGACCTTGGGCTCCATCGCCAGCGCTCGGGCAATCGCCACCCGCTGCTGCTGGCCGCCCGACAGCTGTCCGGGGTGTTTATCGGCCTGTTCGGGTATGCCGACCCGCTCGAGCAGCCGAACCGCGATCTCCTCGGCCTCGGCCTTCGCCTTCTTGCGCACCCAAATCGGCGCCAGTGTGATGTTCTGCATGACCGTCAGGTGGGGGAAGAGATTGAACTGCTGGAATACCATGCCCACTTCCGACCTGATCTTCTCGATGTTCTTCAGGTCACTGGTGAGCTCGATACCGTCGACGATGATCGTGCCCTCCTGATGGCGCTCCAGGCGGTTGATGCAGCGTATGAATGTCGATTTACCGGACCCTGAGGGACCGATGACAACCACCACCTCGGTTTCACCGATCGTCGTCGTAATGCCTTTGAGCGCCTGGAAGTCGCCGAACCACTTCTTGACACCTTCGCAGACGATCATCTCGTTGTCGCGGTCCATGGGCCTTCGGTTGGTGCGGCTGCCGTGAAGTTAACGCGACGGGTACCGGGGGAACAAACGCGATAGCTCGCAAGCCATCGGTGATCCAGCCGTCCGTCGTCCGATAGCCGCGCCGCCGGAACCCCCGGAAAGAAGCTACGCGCCCTGAACGTGAAAAACGACGCGCCGTTCCCGGGCGTGGTCGAGCTCAACGAACATGATCCGCTGCCAACGACCCACCAGCAACTCCCCTTCTACGACGGGGACAGTCACCGACGCACTGCCGACAAGAGCCTGGCGGCAATGGGCCTGGCCGTTGATGAACTCGTCCTCCTGCATGTTCTCGGTGCGCAGTTCATGGTCGTCGTGCTCGTAATATGAGTCGGCCGGCACGATCCTTTCGATCATGCGCCTGTAATCGTTGAGGAAACCGGTCTCCGACTCGTTGATCAGAAGCGTGGTGGTGGTATGCGGCGTGTACACGGTGGCCTGGCCGTGGCGCACCTCGGTGGCGGCAAGGACTTCACGAGCGATCTCCGTCAGGTCCCAGAATTGGTCACGGGCCTCGGTGTTGAAATGCAGCACCTCGGTGCGGATGGATGGCGCAGCCACCAGCACCACCATCGACCCTGCAGGCCGCCGGGTGGCCTGGCGCCGAGAACTGGTCATTTTGTCGGTCACGGAGAATCCGCCTCGTCGGAGGGCCAGCGCAGGCTAATAGCAAACGCGAACATGATGATTAGATCCCTCCGGCTGCCAGCAGACCATCACGGTAGACCGCCCTAACCCGTGCGCGCATGTTTGTCACGTCGAGCGGTTTTCCATCGAGAACGACCAGGTCGGCCCTCTTCCCCGGTTCGACCGTTCCCAACTCATCGGCCACACCCATCAGCTCGGCTGCGGTACTGCTGGTGGCCATCAGTGCCTGGCGCGATGTCATACCGTGCTCCACCATCAGCTCCACCTCATCCAGGTTCTCCCCATGTGGGGTGACAGCAGCATCGGTGCCCATGGCCACCTTGACCCCGGCTTCGACGGCACGGCGGAACGACGCACGGTGCACCTCCATCACGTCACGCGCCTTCTGCAGCGAAGCCTCGGGGATCTGTGCCCCGGCAGCAGCCGCGTCGAGCACCCCCTGGGGAGCAACCAGGGTGGGCACGAGGAAGGTACCGGCGTCGAGCATCATCTCGATTGCTTCGTCGTCCAAGTAGATGCCGTGTTCGATGGATCTGATGCCGGAGCGAATCGCGTTCTTGATTCCTTCGGTTGCCTGGGCATGGGCCATCACGAACCGTCCTGCGCCGGACGCCTCTTCGACGAGGACCAGCAACTCGTCAACGGTGAAATGGGCGTGGCGTGGATCATCCCTTGGTGACATGACCCCGCCTGAGGTTGCCACCTTGATGACATCGGCACCGCTGCGTATCAGCTCCCTGACCTTGCGCCGCATCTCGTCCGTGCCGTCGACCAGGCTCGGCGGTCGGCCGGGATGAGGAGGCATCAAGCTCACCCGCTGTCCGGAGGGAAACCAACCGTCACCATGGCCTCCGGTCTGCGAGAGCATCGACAGCGAGATCTGCATCCGGGGACCGTTGATCATCCCGCGTTCCAAGGCCGCTTTCACTCCCAGGTCGGCTCCACCGGCGTCCCGCACAGACGTGATGCCCGTTGCCAGGGTCGCTTCGAGATTGGCGGCCGCCTCGTAGAACATCAGCGAGAAGGGCCGCTGCACCAGCCCCCAAATGTTGATGTTGGTGAACATGACGTGAACGTGGCAGTCGAAGAGCCCCGGGAGTACCGCCCGACCATCGACGGCGACCTCATCATCCCCGTCGAGGCCGGTGCCCACGGCGATGATGATGCCGTCCTCAACCGCGATGTCTGTCATCCCGGGCGCGGCTCCCGTGCCGTCGAACAGGTTGCATCGCCGGAAGACGCTACGGCTCATCGATCAGCTCCTCAGATCAGCTGGGGGGGAGGCTATCGGCGTCGACCATCGACCAGCAGCCCATCAAAGAGCAGGGTGATTAGGTCGTCAGCGAGGCGGTGAAGCTGCTGTTTGGGCTCGGCGGCTCGAATCAGGCGTCGCGAGGCGACATCGGTGGCGCCTCCGACGAGGTCAGCCACCCGTTCGGGGTCGACCATGCGAAACTCGCCGGCGGAGATCCCTCCTCGACAGATGGCCACTATCTCGTCGTGCAGTCTGCGGTGGGCCTTCGCCACCCGGTCCTGCGACTCGCTGGTCAGCTTGGGCACCTCCCTCATGATGAGGGCGCCGAGGTTGGACTCGTCGGCAACAAACTCGAGGCTGCGGAGGATCAGCTCGGCCAGGCGTTCCGAGTAGGAGAGCCGCACGGGAATCGAATCCACCAGGCCATCGATGACACCGGGAACAGATTGCTCCACGAGCACCACCAGCAGGTCTTCCTTGTCCGCGAAGTACTCATACATCGTCGTGCGGCCGATGCCGACGATGGCGGCCACATCACCCAGTGAAGCCTCGCTGTATCCGAATTCCGAGAAGACCTCCGCGGCCGCACGCAGGATATCGCCGCGGGTTTGGCTGCGATGCTCGGCCAGGCTGGCGGCCCTGATTCGTGGCATACGGTGCACAATGCTATTCCATGCGAAGGTGGCCGGCTCCGTCGCGCCTGTCGGCAACCGAGAATCGATGACCGCAACCGGAGGTTGGGAGTCGCCGGGTACCATCTGCACAGCGTCCCTGGAGACATGCTTGCCGGCCTCGATAATCCTCGGCACCCAGTGGGGTGACGAGGGCAAGGGCAAGATCACCGATCTCCTCTCGGAGGGAGCCGACATAGTCGTCAGGTACCAGGGCGGCAACAACGCCGGCCATACGGTCGTCGTCGGCGAGGAACGTTTTGCGCTCACCCTCATCCCTTCAGGCGTCCTCTACCCACATGTGACGCCGGTCATCGGCAACGGATGCGTCATCGACCCCGGCGTTCTCCTCGACGAGATGGATGCCCTCGCCGCCCGCGGGGTCGACCCCTCCCGGGTCAGAGTTTCGGGAAACGCTCACCTCATCATGCCGTACCACCGCAAGCTGGACGCGGTAATGGAGCGCTTCCTGGGCCGCCACCAGATCGGCACCACCCGCCGCGGCATCGGGCCGGCATACGCGGACAAGTTCTCCCGTCAGGGCATCAGAGTGCAGGACCTGTTCGATCCACGGATCTTCGAAGAGAAGCTCGAAGCGACCCTGCGCGACAAGAACAGGCTCCTCGCCAAGGTTTACAACCAACTTCCGGTTGAGCCGGGCCCGATCATCGAAGAATATCTCGCCCATGCAGCACGCCTCCACGATCATGTCACCGACACCTCCCTACTCGTCGCCGACGCCATCACTGCGAACCGGGTGGTGCTTTTCGAAGGCGCACAGGGAACCCTTCTCGACATCGACCACGGCACCTATCCGTTCGTCACCTCGTCGAATCCGACGGCCGGAGGGGCCCTCACAGGCACCGGTGTCGGTCCCCGTCACATAGACGCTGTGATAGGTGTCGCCAAGGCGTACATTTCCCGGGTTGGCTCGGGGCCGTTCCCCACCGAGCTCTCCGATGCCGACGGGGAGGCCATGGTGCAGATCGGAGGGGAGTTCGGGACGGTGACCGGACGCCGCCGCCGTTGTGGGTGGCTCGACGGTGTGGCGTTGCGATACGCGGTCCGGGTCAACGGGCTCACCGACCTGGTGGTCACCAAGCTGGACGTCCTGTCAGCGTTCGATCGGATCAAGGTTGCCGTCGCATATGACCATCTGGGAACCCGCTACGACGACTTTCCGCGCCAGCAACGGGTGTTGTACAACTGCCTGCCCGTCTACGAGGAGTTGGCGGGGTGGGCGGAAGACATCACCGGGATCCGCACATTCGACGACCTCCCGAAAGAAGCTCGACAGTACATCATGTTCATCGAGGATCATGCCGGTGTACCGGTGCGCCACGTCTCCGTGGGGCCGGAGCGCACCGCCACGTTGCACAGGTGAACGAGCCGGAGATGGAGGAGTCGACGTGATCCCCCGCTACACGCTGCCGGCGATGGCGGCAGTGTGGTCGGAGAGCCGCAAACTCGACCGCTGGCAGGAAATAGAGGCACTCGCCCTCGAAGGGTGGCAGGCACTGGGTGTCGCCCCGCCCGGTGCAGCCGCTGCGGTGAGGAAGGCTCCGTCCGTGTCTGCTTCGATGTGGAAGGACAGAGAGGCCGAGACCCGCCACGATATGGCCGCCTTCGTCGATGTCCTCGCCGCCTCGATGGACACCCACGGCGAATGGTTGCACTACGGACTGACATCCTCGGACCTTCTCGACACGGCAACTGCGACGGCGATCACCGAAGCCGGCGCCATCGTCGGCGACCGCCTGCAAGAGCTGTTCGCCATCGTGCGCGACCTGGCGATGGAGCATCGGGAGACGGTGATGGTTGCTCGCACCCATGGGATGTGGGCGGAGCCGACCACCTTCGGCTTCAAGCTCGCAGGCTGGGCATTCGAGGCCCACCGCAATCACCGCAGGCTGATGTCGGCTGTCACCGGAGCCGCGGTGGGCAAGATCAGCGGTGCGGTCGGCAACTATGCCCAGGTCCCGCCCAGCGTCGAAGAGCACGTGTGCCGTGCCCTCGGCATCACAGCCGAGCCGGCCGCCACCCAGGTGGTGGCCCGCGACCGCCACGCCGAGCTGCTCGCCGTCCTCGCCATCATCGGCGCCATGGTGGAACGCTTCTCTGTCGAGCTGCGCCATCTGCAACGGTCCGAGGTCGCCGAGGTGTGCGAAGGTTTCGCCGCCGCCCAGAAGGGGTCGTCGGCGATGCCCCACAAACGCAATCCGATAGCCGCCGAGACGATCACCGGATTAGCGAGGCTGCTGCGGGCCTACGCCGGAGCCGGCTTCGAAAACGTTGCCCTGTGGCACGAACGAGACATCAGCCACTCGTCAGTGGAACGGGTGGTATTGCCGGATGCATTTGCCCTCAGCGACTACGCCCTGGCCCGCATGACGGACATCCTCGCCAATCTGGCGGTCGATGGCGACAGGATGGCGGCAAACCTCGAGTCGACCGGCAGACTTGTTTACAGCCAGCCGGTACTGCTTGCTCTGATCCGCGCCGGTATGTCTCGGGACGCGGCCTATCGGGTGGTGCAACGCAACGCGATGCGGGCACGGCAGGGAGAGGGTGGTTTTCGCGACCTTCTCGCCACCGATGTCGACGTGCCGCTGGGTGCCGCCGAACTCGATGCGTGTTTCGACCCGGACTCCCATCTGGCCGGCAGCGTCATCGTGTTCAGCCGCCTGGCCGAGTTGTCCTGATGCGCTATCTGGACGCGGCGGATCTGAGGAACTCGCTACCGATGGTGGCCGCCATCGACGCCATGGTGGAGGCCTTTGCCGGGGATGTGGAATTCCCCCCGCGAGTGCTTCTCGGAGGCTCGTTGTTCATGCCGGGACGGATCGGCGGCATATCCGGGGTGAAGGTGGTGTCGATCGTTCCCGGAGCGCCTGCCGGCATCGTTGCCGTTTTCGGGGAGGACGGTGCCCCCCTCGGTCTGGTCGACGGACCGACGTTGACCGCAATCCGCACGGCTGCGGGAGCCGGCCTGGCAACCCGGCTCCTCGCCCCCCAGGGTGCAGCCGTGATGGCCATGCTGGGAGCCGGAGCCATGGCAGCCGATCAGATCGAGGCGATCCGGACGGTGCGGGCAATCACCGAGGTGCGGGTGTGGTCACGCAGCCCGGAGCGGGCGGCGGCCCTTGCGGCCCGTGTCGACGCCGTTGCCGTCGCCGACCCTTCGAAGGCAGTAGACGGCGCCGATGTCGTCACCTCGGCCACGCCGGCCACCGTCCCCTTGTTCGTGCCGGAGGCTGCCTCGCCAGAGGTTCACATCAACGCGGTGGGAGCTTTTACACCCGAGATGGTGGAAATACCCCCGGCCCTTGTGCGCCGCAGCTGGGTCGTCGTCGACGACACGGCCGCCGCGGCAGCCGAAGCAGGAGATCTGATCAGGGCTGCCAAGACGCCCGATGCCACCGTGAAGGACTTGGTGAGTGGTGTCCAACCGGCACACCGCCCGACCCTCTTCAAATCTGTAGGCATCGCAAGCCAGGACGTGGCAGCAGCAGCTGCTGCATTGGAGAGAGCCGGAAGCCACGGGTACGGCGTGATGCTCGGGTAGCCCCCTGCGAGGTGGGGAACATCAGCCGACCGTCCCGGTGTTGCACCGCCATGGCCACCGCCGAGGCTCACGACCATCAACAACGCGGCAGTACGGACCGTCGGTATCGTGACGACGTGCCCGCCGAACGCAACTCCCCGGCCCCGGTCTGCTACCGGCACTCGGACAGGCAGACCCGGCTTCGCTGCACCGAATGCGACCGTCCGATCTGCTACGAATGCAGTGTCGACGCTGCCGTCGGACAGAAGTGTCCCCGTTGCGCGGCCCCAACGGGCCGGCATCGCACGGTGACCGCACGCCAGGCTTTCGGAGTTCCCCGCGCCCGGGTGACGGTGGGGATCCTCGCCATCACCACGGTTGTGTCGCTGCCATTCCTGATGCGCAGTCAGCTTGGCTTCGACATCGCCGACAACCTGGCTCAGATCAACGTCGTCGTCGAAGATGGGGAGCTGTGGCGACTGTTGACCGCCGCCCTGCTCCACGCCAACTTCACCCACATCCTCTTCAACATGTGGGCGTTGTGGGTGTTTGGACCGCAGTTGGAGCAGCGTTACGGGGCAGTGCCCTTCCTGTCCCTATACATTGCATCCGCCTTGGCCGGCGGCGCAGCATTTTTCCTCCTCGAGCCTGCCGGCCTCGCGGTGGGCGCCTCGGGTGCCATCTTCGGTCTTTTCGGGGCCTGGTTCCATGCCGGATATAGCTCCCGTCACACCCCGGCGGGTCGCAACCTCTTCAACCAGTTGGTGTTCTTACTGGCGATCAACGCCGCCCTGCCGCTGTTCATCGGAAACATCGCCTGGCAGGCGCACGCGGGGGGATTCGGCGCCGGCTTCCTCATCGCCGCAGTGTGGACCAAGTGGGCGGAAGGAACAGACAACCCGACGGTGTCCCGCACCCTCACTGCAGCCGGCGTCGCCGTCGCCGCGGTCGTTCTCGTCGTCGTCGGCTGAGGAAATCCACCCTGGATCAAACGGGCCCGGCCCTCATCGCCCCGGCAGATAGGGCGGTGACACAAGCCCGGCCGGCCTCGCCCGGCTTGCCGCTAGATGTCACAATGGTGACGATGACCCAGTCGTCCACACCCCGGCGGACACGGCGAGCATTGTTTGCCGCACCGTAGATGTCCGCGTTCTCCACATCACACTCCGCTTCGATTGTCTTGGAGGACTCATGAGCGACCTGATCCAACGCCACGAAAACGTGTATGCACCAGTTATCGGATTCGACAGCGAGGTCGAGATCGTCTCTGCCCGGGGAACCCACGTCACCGACCTGGTCGGCAACGACTACCTCGATTTTGCGTGCGGCATATCAGTGCTGAATCTGGGCCACAACCATCCCGCGGTGAGCGCAGCCGCGAAGACACAGCTAGAGCGTCTGTGGCATGCGGGCGGCGCCTTTCGTTACGAGTCTTTGATCGACGCCGCCGAACGGCTGGTCGACATAGCGCCCCCAGGCATCAACATGGCGTTCTTCATGAACAGCGGTGCCGAAGCCGTCGAGGCTTCGGTCAAGATGGCGCGTTACGTCACGGGTCGCCAGGGGGTGATCGTCTTCCGCGGCGGCTTTCACGGGCGCACTATGGGATCGGTCACCTACACGACGTCGAAGGCGAAATACCGCCACGGCTACATGCCGCTGCTGCCTTCGGTCTTCGTCACCCCGTTTCCCCACCCTTACGCCTGGAATATGAGCCAGGACGACGCCGTGGACCGATGCATCGACGAGCTGGACCTCCTATTCAGACATGAAGTGTTTCCCGAGGACGTGGCAGCGATGCTCATCGAGCCGCTTCAGGGAGAAGGCGGCTACTACCCGGCCGGGCAGCGTTTCCTCCGCCACCTGCGCAGGCTCGCCGACGACAACGGGATCCTCCTCATCCACGACGAGATTCAATGCGGGTTCGGCCGTACCGGTGCATGGTTCGCCTCGTCGCTGTACGGGGTGGAACCCGATGTGATGGTCGTGGGCAAGGCAATCGCCAACGGGCTTCCCCTGTCAGGGGTGACGGCGAAGCGGAAGCTGCTCGAACAGTGGCCTCCCGGGTCGCACGGCTCGACGTTCGGCGGCAACCCGGTGTCGTGTGCCGCCGCCGCCGCCGCCATCGATGCGCTGCGGCAGGTGGTCCCCACCGTCGCCGCCAAGTCCGAACACGCCTTCGGACGCTGGCAGGAGCTGGCGACCCGCCACCCGGTGATCGGCGACGTGCGCGGCGAAGGGCTGATGATCGGCGTGGAGATGGTCGATGCTGACGGGGCACCCGACCCGCGTGCTTTCAAGCACCTGTCCGCATATGCCCGCGATCACGGGCTGCTCATCCTCAGCTGCGGACCGAACAGCAACATCATCCGCTTCATCCCGCCGCTGAACGTGAGCTACGACGACCTGGACCGGGGCATCGACATTCTCGCCGCAGGGTTGGCGGCGCACGACGGCTGATCGTCTTTCCAGCTTCTCCATCGGTGGCGGTCATCGCCTGAACTGAAACTCGAATCCGGTGCGGCGACGGCGCACCGCGACCGCCGGCGTCAGGGCCACGATCGCCGCCACTTGCAGCCAGTCACCGAACCTGGTGTAGATCGTCTTGCCGGCGGAACGCCACCTCACCTCGCCGGCAACGACGTCCGCGGTGAACAGTGAGGTCTTCTTCCCGACGGTGCCGTCCGCAGTGATGAACGTCGACTTGCCTGTGACCGCGGCGTGTATCAGGTCGACACCGTTCTCGGCGGCACTCATCCGTGTCATGTTGATCAACTGTTCGGAAGCGGGCGTCCTGCCGTAGCTGCCTTCGTTGGTGTTGACCACGATGAGCCGCGCCCCGGCAGCGACTTCGGAACGCACGGTGCGGGCAAACGCCCCTTCGAAGCTGATGACGGTACCAAGCGGACCCTGTGGCAATTGGAAGACGACCGGCTCCTCGCCCCGCACCATGTCACGAGGAACGCTGTCGAGTTGCGGTATGAACTGGAGCACGTTTCGCAGCGGCACGAACTCCCCAAACGGCACCGGGTGGCGTTTGCGATACTCCTCATCGACCAGTGCCCCGTCGGGGCTGAACAGCAGGTTGGAGTTGATGAACTCGGTCTCGCTGACACCGCGGGTGCCCGACACCAGGAGCCACGAGCCAAGTCTGTCGGCCTCGGCGGCGATCTCGATGCGAACTTCGGGGTTTCCCACCGGCTCGAAGCGCCCACCCATTGCGTTCTCCCCCCACACCACGAGGTCGTATGCACCCGGATCGAGAGTTCTCGTCATCTGAATGTGACTCTCGTAGATGATCTCCTTCTCGTCATCGCAGTGCACCCGAGGGCAGGGGCTGTTGCCCTGCACGATGGCGACCCGGAGCACGTCTCCATCCGCCGACGGACTCCAGATGCCGCCGGCAATGGCGAGGATCCCGGCAACCGCAACCGGGTACCAGAGGAAGCGGCGATGGCGGTCCTCCTCCGAAGACAGGACCAGTCCGGCGGCGATGGCGACCACGATGACGCCCCATCCGGAGGCACCGACCCATTGGGCGGATCCCCGCAGCCAGGAGAAGTCACCCGTCGGGTAGCCGAGCGAGCCCCACGGAAAACCCCCGAGAGGGAAGCGGGAACGGACGAACTCCCACAGTGCCCAGCCTCCAACGGCGATCAGGTACCACCGCCATGCCGGCAAGGTCCGGCCGTACCACACGGCGATTGCGTAGCCGGCGGAGAACACCGACATGGTGAGCGTGAGGGGCACCCAGGCGACGGCACCCAGGATGAAGATCCAGTAGAGCAGCATTCCGAAGTAGACGAATCCGAACAGGAACCCCACGTTGGTGGCTACCCGGCGCTCCGGTGCCACCCGCAACGCCCACAGGAATGGTGCCGGGCCCACGAACACCAGGAACCCGAGGTCGAGCGGTGGAAAAGCGGCCCACAGCATGATCGCGGAGAACACCGTCGCCGAATAGGGAAGCACGGGCGGGAGGATACGGCCCCCCGAGAGGTGGCGGACCCGACCCGGCGCGGGAAACGACACAGGGAAACTCTCCTTAGAGTCCCTCCAGATGAACGATCTCGACGTTGCCGTCGAAGCGTCCGCAGCGGCGGCAGAGGTGCTCGGGCGGCTGTTCGGCACGAACCTCCGCGCCCACTACAAGGGACCCATCGATCCGGTCACGGCAGCAGACGAGGCTGCCGAGGAAGCGCTCCTCGCCGTGATTCGCAGGGAACGGCCGGCGGATTCCATCCTTTCCGAAGAAGGGGGCGGGGGTACGGGAACGTCCGACCGGTCGTGGGTAGTCGATCCGATGGACGGAACGGTCAACTTCGTCAACGGCATCCCGCATATCGCGGTGTCCGTCGGATTGTGGGAGGGGAACAGTCCCCTGGTCGGTGTGATCCGAGACGTGCTGCGGGATGAGGTCTTCACGGCGACACTCGGCAGTGGTGCCTTTATGAACGGCGGCGCGATACATGTCACCGACAAGACCCATATGAAACGGGCCGTCTTCGCCACCGGCTACCCATACGACCATCGCGAGCATGCCGCCGCATACGGGGCGGTCACATCGGCGGTGCTCCAGCACGTGCAGGGCATACGCCGATTCGGATCGGCGGCCCTGGACCTCGCTTGGACGGCGGCGGGCCGCTACGACGGCTACTTCGAGTTGGGTGTTGCGCCGTGGGACATGGCCGCGGGAACTCTCCTCGTCACCGAAGCCGGCGGTGTGGTCACCGACCCAAGTGGTCGCGCCCCCACCCTCGCAACAGCGCTCATAGTCGCAGCCAACCCGGCGTTTCATGAGCAGCTGAGACAAACCGTCGTTGACAACATGCCACTCCACATACGCTGATGGCGACCGTCTTCACCGCGGACCGAGTGCGCACCGCCGCCGGTGTGGTCGGCGACGCCGTGCTGATCGACCGGGGTCGCGTGGTGGAGACCGGGCTCGCTGCGGCCCTGGCAAACTCCGGTGCGCCCGTCGAGCACCATCGGGGAACGCTCATCCCTGGGCTGAGAGATGCACATCTGCACCCGGTGACGTACGCCGCCATGCAGGCCCTGCCGTCGCTGAAGACTGCCGCCGACTTCGGTGAGATCGCCGACAGATTGCGCTCCGCAGCCGACACCATGGAGCCCGGCGTTCCCCTGACCGCTCTCCGCATCGACGACGAGACACTGGCGGAAGGAAGGCTCCCCACCCGCGCCGACGTTGACGCCATGGTCGCCGACCGCCCCGTACTGCTCCATCGCTATTGCGGCCATGTTTCAGTGGCCAACACGCCGGCATTGCGCCTTGCCGGGGTGGATGCGACGGTCTCCGATCCCCCCGGCGGCGTGATCGACCGCGACGCCGACGGCGTCCCGACCGGCGTGCTGCGTGAGGAGGCCATCGACTTGGTGACGGGCGCCTTGGCAGACGCCAGGCCCCGCCCGCTTTCCGACGGTCAGCTGTTGAACGCGCTATACGGACTAGCAGCAGCCGGCGTAACCTCGATCGGGGCGATCGTCAACTGCGGCCGAGGCACCTGGGCAGACCTTGGCAACCAGATGCAAGCCCTGGCAGCAGTCGGCAGGCAATCCCCGATCCGACTCAACGTGCTCGTCGCCACTGCAGATCCGGCCGAGCTCGAATCAGCTGCTGCCATCCTTGCCAGCAGCGGTGATCGCATCCGTTTTCTGGGTCTCAAAGTGTTCTCCGACGGCAGCCTCGGGGGTCATACCGCGGCTCTCCACGAGCCCTACCACGACCAGGACACCACCGGAACTCTGCGGCTGCGGCCGGGGGCCGCGGACATGGCCAGGCTGGCGCTCGACATGGCCGGCATGGTGGCCGTACATGCCATCGGCGACCGGGCCAGCACGGTGGTCTTGGACCTGTTCGAAGATCTGATACGTCAAGGCGCCGACCCCGCCCGGTTGCGGGTCGAGCACGCTTCGGTGTTGACCGACGGCGACATCGGCCGTTTCCCGCGCCTCGGGGTGACCGCGTCGGTACAGCCTGCTTTCATGGCCTCGGAGACCCAATGGCTGGAACAGCGCGTCGGCCCGCAGCGACTGGTCCGCACTTACCCGCTGCGTTCCCTCACCGACGCCGGTACCCGCCTCGCCGGCGGCTCCGACTCACCCGTGGAGCCCCCTCAGCCTCTGTGGGGCATGGCAACTGCCCGCGATAGAGCCGGCATCGTCCCCGCCGAGGCCCTCGACGCCGCCGAGGCCCTCGCTCTGTTCACCACTGGAGCCGCCGCAGCCCTGCAAGAAACCGAGCCCTTGGCCTCCGGCAGCCCCGCCGATTTCGTCTTGGTTGACCGCGACCCGTTCACCGCCACCCCGGCCGAGCTGCGCCAAGCCAAAGTGATCGCCACGTGGCTCGACGGTGATCGAATACCGATTCCGCCCGGTGTGAACCCCTGGCCGGAGGAGTGAGACGGCAAAGCGTTCATCCCCGCCGACGTGCCGCCACTTCTCCGATGAACCCCCTCACCCGTGTCACCTCGCCCGGGATTCCCGCAACGGGGACAACGAGTAGCGGCGAAGATTCCGGGTGATGGTCCACGCAACGCTCGTTGACATCAGCCCCAGCCCTCTCGTTAACTGGTACCGATCCAGCGTCGAGGTCACCATGCGACAACGGCCTGCTGGGGGGCGAGTGGTCCTCTGCGGGATACTGGCTCTGGCCCTCATCGCAGCGTGTAGCGGACGCGCGACGAGCGACAAACACTACGAGCGTCACGGCGACGGTTGACGACACCGATGAGGCCGCGGCGGGCGGCGGGAACGCTCCCCGCACTGTGGAGCCGGTCCCCTGGGCTGTCGGTTCCACCAGCACGGCGGCGAGCGGTCACGGCAGCAGCGATTCGACCACAGAAGAGGCGAAGTTTCCTCGATAACTCCCGACACAAGGCGAAGAACCCTGCAGATGGCCGGCGAAGCCGACCCTCTTCGCGTCGTCGGCACGTGCCTCCTGCCCACCGAGTGTGACATGAGCCGTGGCCGGGCCCGCAGCGGCGGTGTGGATCCCCGCCTGGAGGAGTGAGAGCAACCCGGTCTCTGGCCGCAGAGCCGTCACGAGCTTCGGGAGAGAACGGCCACCTCGTCGCAGAAACGCTCCACCTCCTGCTCGGTGTTGAAGTAATGCACCGAAGCCCTCACTACCCCTTCCAGGCCGCGACGCTGCATGTCCAGCAGGGTCGACGACGCGCTGGAATGCTCGACGTTGATGTCCATCTCCTGCAGCCACGAGGCGACTTCAGCGGCCGCGATACCGTCCACGGTGAAGGTGACGATGCCGCAGCGATTCAACCCGAGATCGGTGACGACTATTCGGGGTATCTCCATGAGGCGCCGGCGCAACAGGTCGGCGAGAGTGTTCACCCAATGCTGGATCGACTCGATTCCCCATCCGAGCGCATAGCGGACCGCCAACCCCAGTCCCAGCCGCGCGGCGACGTCGCTTTCCCAGGTTTCGAATCGCACCGCAGAGTTGGCCAGCTCATACTCCCCCGGTGCGGTCCACAGCGCGTTCTGTAGTTCGACGAAAGGGGGGTCGATAGTGTCGATGAGGGGAGCACGCACCCACAGGAACCCGACACCCCGCGGCCCGCGCAGGTATTTGCGACTCGTGCCTGCCAGCAGATCACAGCCGATGCGGGCCACATCGACCGGCAGCTGGCCGACAGACTGGGTTGCATCCAACAGGTAGGTGATGCCGTGACGTCTGGCGACGGTTCCGACTTCGGCGGCAGGGTTCACCAGGCCGCCGTTGGTCGGAACGTGGGTGACGGCTATCAGCTTCACCCTGTCGTCGATCATGCTCTCCAACGCATCAACGTCGAGAGACCCGTCCCCTGTCGAAGGTACCGCTTCCACCACACATCCCCGCTGGCGCGCCCTGTGGAGAAAGGCGAGGTAGTTGCTGGCGTATTCGGCCTCGGCTGTGAGAATGCGCTCCCCGGGACCTATGTCGAGCCCGTAAAAGGCCATGTCCCAGGCCCGGGTGGCACTGTCGGTGAGGGCGATGCCGTCGCCGCCGTCGGCACCCAGCAGCTCGGCAAGCACCGCTTTCACGTCTGCAAGCTCGTCGGCCGCCTCTCTGGCGGCCCGGTACCCACCCACCGCGGCTTCCAGCTCCAGATGCGAGATAACCCGGTCGACGACCTGACGCGGCATGAGAGACGCCCCGGCGTTGTTGAAATGCAAGACCCGCTCGCATCCCGGCGTATCGGCCCGTGCCCGAGCCACATCGATCATCATGGGGACTGCCCCTCCTCACTGCCGAGTGTACGGGGCGGACCGCGAGCTGATCACGACGATGAAGGAGAAGACATGCCGCTCGACGAAACGCTGGCCGCGGCCGCTGACGCCGCGTCGTTCGCCCATCTGGCGACCTTGATGAGGGACGGAAGTCCCCACGTATCGGTGGTGTGGATCGAACGGGATGGCGATCGCCTCACGTTCAACACGGCGCAGGGCCGGGTGAAGGCGGTGAACGTACGGCGCGATCCCCGGGTTGCGTTCTCCATCTCCCCGCCTGACGACCCTTACACGAACATCGCGGTGAGGGGTCGCGTGGTCGATGTCACCACCGAGGGGGCCGACGAGCAGATCGACCGCCTCGCCTCGAAATACTTAGGCCTCGACGAGTATCCGTGGCGGGAACCCGGCCAGGTCAGGTTGAAGGTAGTGGTTGCTGTGGCCGGCGCGGCCAGCAACCGCTGACCATCGCTCAGCTCCCCCGGTAATCGGCGAAAGGACCGTCGGCCCGAACGGAGGAGCCGAGTTCCGACCATGGCACCTGCACTGTGACGACACCGGTGCCTGTGGCAGCCACCTCGCCGGGATCGAAGGAGACCTGAATGCCACCGGTCGCATAGGCGATGTGACGGGGCAACACGGGATCCGCAAAGTCGGCAAGTGCAGCCGCGTCGCCGCCATGGACCTCCTCTATCAGAGAACGGGACACGAGGTCGGAAAGCAGTATCAGTGCATTGGTCCCCACCAGGGCGGAAGACAGCCGCAGCGGCGCTCCGACGGAGAGGTCATAAGAAGAGGTCTCCACCCACAGGGTGTCGGGTCCAGACACGATCCAGCGCACACTCAGCACCTTCGAGCTGAAGAGGAGCACATCATGGGAGATGGTGACATCTCCCATCGCCCCGGACATGGCCAGCTCGTCCACGACGGTATCTAAGAGGTCTGCCAGGCCTGCATTGACCCGAGCGGCCACAGTCGCGTCGGGCAACGTCACCGACAGCGAATGCTCCTCCACCCGGATACCCGGGGCGGAGACGATCACCATCTCAATACCTTCGTACAGTGCGAAGCCCGCAGGCAGAGCAACCGCAGGAACCGGCGTCGACTCCACAACAGTCGTGGTCGATGTCGACGGCGCAGACGTGCCTGCCGCGACGGTGGCCGGTGGGGTCGAGCCCGTCGAACACGCAGTCACCAGCACAGCAGCAACCGCCGATGCCCGCCTCACCCGAGAGCTTGCTCCAGGTCGGCGAGCAGATCGTCGGGATGTTCTATACCCACCGACAGCCGAACCAGCTCTTCGGGGACTGCGAGTGCCGTTCCCTCCACCGAAGTGTGCGTCATCAAGGCAGGCACCTCGACGAGCGACTCCACTCCTCCGAGGCTCTCGGCGAGGAAGAAGAGGTTTGTCCGTTCGCTGACTGCGCGCGCCGCCTCCACCCCGCCTGCGGGTATGAACGACACCATGCCGCCGAATCCGCTCATCTGCCGAGTCGCCAGCTCGTGGTGGGGGTGGCTGGCGTGTCCGGGATAGATGACGGTGTCCACCGCCCCGTGCCCTGCAAGGAACTCGGCCACCGCCCCGGCGTTGGAACAGTGGCGGTCCATGCGCAACGCCAGCGTCTTGAGGCCTCGCAACACCAGATAGCAGTCGAACGGTCCCGGAACCGGGCCGGCAGCGTTCTGCAGGAACCGCAATCGCTCCAACAAGTCCCTGTCCTTCACCACGACACAACCACCGACGACGTCTGAGTGCCCGCCCAGGTATTTGGTCGTCGAATGGAGGACGAAGTCGGCGCCGAAAGCCAGCGGCTGCTGCAGGTAGGGAGTGGCAAAGGTGTTATCGACGCACACCCACACACCGGCGTCGTGGGCAGCCGCCACGACCCACTGCAAATCGACGATTCTCAGC
>CAZIEQ010000007.1:0-23910 GCA_964538725.1 uncultured Acidimicrobiia bacterium
CGCTTCGGGTGCGGGAGGTCGCGGGGGCGCGGCGCGCACGAGGTCGCCGAGCCGGCGGCCGTGATCGAGAACGGCTGTCACACCCCGGCGGCGGATGTCGTCGATGATGGCGGCGGCGGCAGCCCGGGCTTCGGGGTCGAGCGGATCTCGCTCCAGGGTCGCCGCTTCGATGGGCAGGATCCTTCGCAGCCGGAACACATCATCGATGGAGGAGGCACCGCCGGTCACCGCTCGCTCCCTCCCGCCCGGGTGACTCGCCGGGAGCGGGTATCCAACTCTCGCTCCACCTCGGCCAGCTGCACCCCTGCATCCGCCAGCTTGACCATCGCGAAGTAGAAGACGTCGGCCGCCTCGTGGATCACCGCGGAACGGTCGGCGGCTTCGGCAAGCTCGGCCGCCTCTTCCAGAAGCTTGGCCGTCAACAGCTCCGGGTCGTCGAAGAGCCGGGATGTGTAAGAGCCTTCAGGCCGGGTCCGGGATCGTTCCCCGATGCGGTGCTCGAGGGCACCGAGTCCACCGTCGGGCCCGAAACAGCTTCTGTCGCCGGTGTGGCAGAAGCCTCCTTGCTGACGGACGGTGAAGCGGAGGGCGTCCCTGTCGCAGTCGGCAGCCACCCGCAACAGCTCCTGGCGGTTTCCCGAGGTCTCTCCCTTGCGCCACAGCCCGCGGCGGCGGGAGTGGTAGATGCCGGCCTGCTCCTCGATGGCGGCGCGCAGACTCGCCGCACTTGACCATGCCAGTCCCAGGCATTGGCCGCGGCTGTCGGTGACGACGGTGGGCCATAAGCCGTCGGGACGGTCCGACACCAGGGGTGCGGCCATGGCGTCTGCGAGGCTCATCGTCCCCGTGTATAGAGCCATGCCTACCTGCGCGTCGACACCCATACGATCCAGCGCGGCCACCTCCGCAGGGCTGGCGATGCCGCCGGCAACGGTGAGCTCGGCTTCACCGGCGATGTCCGCGAGACGTCCGACCTCTTCGAGGTCGACTCCTGCCTGCCGTCCCTCACGTTCGACGAAGGTCACCAGGAACCCCGAGACGTGCCCGTGCAGCGCACGCATCCTGGTGGCAACGTCGACTCCGGTACGCCGCTTCCATCCCTCGACCACTACTTCCCCCTCGACCGCGTCCAGAGCTGCTACCACCCGCTCGCGGGGGAGCTTGCGCAGCACTTCGGGCACCGCGGCAGTTCCCAGCACGACACTGGTTGCCCCCGCGTCGAGCCAGGAGACGGCGGTGGTGGCATCACGGATGCCACCACCAACCCGACAGGGTGCCAGCCGAAGCAGCTCGTGTACGACGGCTGCGTTCGAGCCCCGACCGAGAGCCGCGTCGAGATCCACCACGGCTATCTCCCCCACTGTTGCGAACCGGCGGGCGATGGGACGAGGGTCGCCGGCTTCCACTTCCACCTCACGCCCACCGACGAGCTGGACCGCCTGTCCTGCAAGCAGATCGATCGACGGCACGATCACGGCCGCACCTCGATACCTTGGCTGGCCAGGTGGGATTTCACCTCGGCGACGGTGAAGTCACCGTCGTGGAAGATCGAAGCGGCCAGCACTGCCGACGCTCCCACAGCGACCACCGCGGCCAGGTCTCGAGGGGTGGCCGCCCCTCCCGACGCGATCACCGGCACCGGAACCGCCTCCGCCACTGTGCCGATCAGTTCCAAGTCGTACCCGGCGCGCGTTCCGTCCCGATCCCAGCTCGTCAGCAGGATCTCTCCGGCGCCGCGCCGAACCGCTTCTGCCGCCCACGCGGTCACATCACGGTCGCAGCGGACCGCGCCCGACTCGACAACAACTTGCCAGCCCGCAGACGGTCTGCGGGCGGCATCGATTGCCAACACAGTGCATTGACTGCCGAAACGACGAGCAAGCTCGGAGATCAACTCGGGCCGCCGCACTGCGGCTGTGTTCACCGCGACCTTGTCGGCTCCCGATTGCAGGAGAGCGGTGGCATCGGCCACACCGCGGACTCCCCCCCCGACTGTCAGCGGCAGGCTGAGCACGCTCCGCACTGCGGCTACGGTGGCGAGCCGGGTCTGGTCGCCGCGTGGCGTTGCCGCCACGTCCAACAGCACCAGCTCATCGGCGCCGTCGTGTTGGTAGGCCAACGCCAGCTCGGATGGGCTGCCGCTGTCCCGCAACTCGGAGAAGCGGACACCTTTGACCACCCGGCCGTCGCGGCAGTCCAGGCACGGGATCACACGTACCGTCAACATTGGGTCTCGCAGACATGGGCCGACAGGTCGAGCCACCGCCGGAGAACTGCGGTGCCCCAATCGGCTGACAGCTCGGGGTGGAACTGACAGGCGAGTATCCCTGCACGTTCGATGGCGGATACGAACACACCGCCGTACTCGGTGGACGCTGCAATCCACCCGGGTGGTGCCTTGGAGAGCCGATAGGAATGGGCGAAGTAGGCGAAGCCTTCCCTGAGGTAGTTGCTGGCCGGGGAAGGCTCGACGTGATTCCAACCCAGATGGGGAACCCTCACCCCGGAGGAGAACTGTGCCAGGGCCCCGGGTAGCACTCCCAACCCGGAATCTGCCGGGCTCTCCGCGCTGCTCTCACAGAGGAGCTGCATGCCCAAGCAGATGGCGAGAGTGGGCCGGCCCTCCACGACGCGGGCTGCCACTGCCTGAGCCAGGCCTTTGTGGGTGATCTGGCGCAGCGCGGCTGCGAAGGAGCCCACCCCGGGAAGAACCACATGTGAGGACTCCAGGATCGTCTGCGGTGAGGTGGCGGTTCTTGGTGTCGCTCCCACACGGCGCAGGCCGGAGCGAACCGACGCCAGGTTGGCGGTGCCCGTCTCGATGATGAAGACATCGGTGTTCATAGGACACCTTTTGTGCTGGGAATCCCCGACGTGTCGGTCGACTCCACCGCCTGGCGGAGCGCCAGTGCCGTGGCCTTGAAGGCGGCTTCGCATCGATGATGATCATTGGCACCTCGGATGACATCCACGTGCAGTGTGAAGCGCCCCGTCTGTGCCATCGACGCAAAGAAGTGGGCCACGTTCTGTGTTCCCCATTCACCAAGCCGCTCGGTCTGCAAACCGAGCTGACAGTGGGCGAGGGCTCGTCCGGAGAGATCCACGACCGAGCGAGCCAGCGCCTCGTCGAGGGGCGCGTAGGCCCATCCGAAACGGTTGATCCGTTCCCTTTCGGCCAGGGCCAGGTCGAGCGCGCCTCCCAGGGCCAGGGCACAGTCCTCCGACGTGTGATGGTCGTCGACACCCAGGTCACCGACGGCACCGATGCGAACGTCGAATCGGGCGTGCCGGGCAAGGATCTCCAGCATGTGGTTGAGAAACCCGATGCCCGTGTCGACGTCGGCGGTACCTGTGCCGTCTACTTCGAGATGAACGTT
Organism: uncultured Acidimicrobiia bacterium; assembly: GCA_964538725.1. GTDB lineage: Bacteria > Actinomycetota > Acidimicrobiia > Spongiisociales > JAOTWH01 > CAZIEQ01. The sequence goes on from CAZIEQ010000007.1 coordinate 3,378, forward strand.
GATTGCAGTTTCGGCAGTTTCGCGTGTGACGTCGGCGGTTCTGCTCACAGCATCCCTCCTATCTCGTTGACAGATCCCAGGACGGTCACCGCCCCGGCACGCCGCAGTGCCGGAGCGGCGAGCTCATGGCTGTCACCCGGAGCCACCACTCCAATGGGAACGACGCCGGCGCCTACGGCGGCCCTCATGTCGTCGGGTGTGTCTCCAAACAGCCAGGCGCGCCGCGCCTGAAGCCGGGTCGAGGCAAGCCTCACCGGTGCCGGGTCGGGCTTGGGTGGGGCATCTTCCCGAGCTACCAGCACCCGGAAGAGGTGCGCCACGCCGACGCTCCCGAGAAAGGTCTCGGCCTCGCGGCGGGGCCGTCCCGTGACCACCGCCAGACGGAGCGCTGCGGCGAGGCCCTCCAACAGCGAACGGTCGGCGAGAAGACGTTCGGAGCTGCGTAGACCCGGGTGGGCTGTGGTGCCCCAATACAGGGTGTTGAAGCGGCGTCGGACATCATCGAGCTCCGCCTCGACCCCCTGGTCGCTGAGCAGTCGTCGAGTCAACTCCCAGTCGTCGTTGGCACCTCCGGCGGCCTTGGCCGAAGACACCTGCGACGGGTGAATCTCCACTCCGTATTGCTGGCACACCTCGACGATGGTGCGGCGGTAGGAGCCGGAGACGTCTGCGAGAACGCCGTCCAGATCGAACATGAGCGCGTCGGGTCGAGCACTGAGATCGCCCTCCCGGCCGCCGTCTTCCCGGAGATCCGTGTTCGGCAGGCGGCTCATGGCACTATCTGACTCGGGGAGGACACCAGCAGGTCCGTGCCGCCGCGGTTCCTCACCTCGGCGATGACCTCGGGAAGTGCGGCGCGGGGAATTGCCGCCCGCACCGCGTAACCAGAGGAATTGAGCGGGGCAACCGTCGGGGTCTTCATGGCGGGTAGCGCCTCCAGTACGGCTTCGAGGTCGTGCTCGGCCACGTTGAGATCTAGGAGTACACGCTTGCGGGCCTCCAAGACGGACTCGAGGAGAAGCACGATGTGGTCGACCAGCCGCCTGGTGGCCGAGTCCTGCAGTACCGGGGGATACGCATACAGCCGGGTCGAAGACTGCATCAGCTCATCTATCACCACCAAGCCGTTGTCACGCAGAGTCGCCCCGGTTGCCGTGTTGTCGACGATGCAGTCGGCATCCTCGGGGGGAAACACCTCGGTAGCTCCGTACGAATGCACCAAGGTGGCATCGAGTCGGCGCCGGTTCAGCCAGCTCTGGGCGAGGCGTCTGTACTCCGATGCCACCACCAGAGGACGATCAGGCAGTGCGCCGTCTTCGAGGATCTCGGCAGGGGCCGCGGCTACGAGCCGGACGGCATCGAGGCCGGTGTCGAGAATCTCGACAACATCAGCCTGCAGTTCGGCCACCCAGTCGGCTCCAGCGAAGCCGAGCTCGCGGGAGCCGAAGTGCAGCATCTCGACCACGTTTTGCGGCTTGAGCAGCTTGGCTTCAAACCCGGGCAGCGAAACCTGGGGACGGTAGTTACGTTCGGTGCCACGCAGTCGGATTCCCGCGTCTTCGAGGAGGTGGACCACCGCGGGCTGCATTCGCCCCTTGGGTAGCCCCAACCTCATGATGTGTTGTTGTGGCGGCATGACATTCCCATCCCGCCGACTGGGGTGAGACCGGCCGTGACACGCGACAACGCCGGCCTCACCGGCCGGCGTGTGTATCACTCGTGTTCTTGCTCGGGTCTACACCATCAACCGGCCACTCTGCTGTGGTGATGGTGATGCTGACGAGCGCCGGTTGCTGGTCTCACGGGCACCAGTATGGAAGGCTGTCGTCGCGTTTGTCAACATCCGGGGAGGATTCCGCTGCTGCGCTCACTCGTCGGGAGAGGCAACGCCGCACCCGGTTCGTCGATGTGACGCAGATCGATGATGGAACTTGGCTGTGCCCTGAGCAGCCAGACGAGGTGGGTGCGCCGGTGTCGCTGTTCGAGGAGGTGGAAGGCAACCTTGCTCCCCGTCAGCTTCGAGTGGTCTTCCACCAGCGACCAGAAGACGTCGAGATCGCCATCCTCTGGACGAACCGCAGGTGGCGCGGTATCCGCCAGGTGTCGGGGCGCGACTTGTTGCGGATCCCACAGATAGAGGGTCCCGCCGGTCATGCCGGCGGCGGTGTTGCGACCCACCGGACCGAGGATGGCGACGACGCCTCCGGTCATGTATTCACAGGCGTGGTCGGATGCCCCTTCGACGACGCCAATCGCACCACTGTTGCGGACCGCGAAACGCTGCCCCACGGCTCCGGCGATGTGAAGCCTGCCACCGGTGGCGCCGTAGAGAACCGCGTTGCCTGCACCGTGCGCGGGCCCGTCGGCTGGCCTGGGCGGGGAGACGGTGATGAGCCCACCCCCCATGCCCTTGCCGACACAGTCGTTGGCGGTGCCGTCCAGGTGTATGGAGACACGGTCGGTGAGGAAGGCGCCGAGGCTCTGGCCTGCGGTTCCCGACAGCCGAATGGTCACCGTGGACGGGTCGGTTTCTGTTGGCCGGTCGGCCAGGCCGGCAATCTCACCGGCGAGCCGGGTACCGACGGCCCGGTCTGTGTTGCGCACCGGATAGGCCAGTTGCACCTGGCGGCCATCTTCGATTGCACGAATTCCCTCCACCGCAAGCATCTCTCCCAGCGGCGATTGGCGTGCAGGCTGGAACCTCTTGCGGCGTGTGCTCCCCTTGGTGCCGGCCAGCAAGCTCGCCAGCCGCCGAGCGACCGGATGATCCGGTTCGACGGGGTGGAGCAGGTCGGTCCTCCCAGCGATCTCGTCCAGGGAGCGGGCACCGAGGACTGCCAGGTGGCGTCGCACATCATCGGCCAGAAGGCGAAGTAGCTGCACCACCTGATCGGGTGCTCCGGTGAACCGTGCACGCAGGTCCTCCCGCTGGGTGGTGATCCCGACGGGACAGGTGTTCTCGTGGCACTGCCGTACCATCTTGCAACCCAACGCCAGCAGAGCCAGCGTTCCGAAGCCGAACCTCTCCGCGCCCAGCAATGAGGCCACGACCACATCGCGTCCGGTACGCAACCCTCCGTCGGTCTCCAAGATGATCCGTTCCCGCAGCCCACTGGCCAGAAGTGCCTGGTGAGCTTCAGCAACCCCCAGCTCGAGGGGCGATCCGGCATGCTTGATGGACACCAGCGGAGAGGCGGCGGTACCCCCTTCGTTTCCCGAGATCGTGATCACATCGGCCCCCGCCTTGGCCACGCCCACGGCGATGGTGCCCACGCCCGGCGCCGACACCAGTTTCACCCCCACCCGGGCCTGCGGTCTGAAAGCTCTGAGGTCGTAGATCAGCTGGGCGAGGTCTTCAATGGAGTAGATGTCGTGATGGGGCGGCGGGGAGATGAGAGTCACACCGGGCTTGGTGCTACGCAGGCGCGCTATCTCAGCGCTCACCTTGTGGCCCGGAAGCTGCCCTCCTTCACCCGGCTTGGAGCCTTGCGCCATCTTGATTTGGATCTCCTCGGCAGAAGCCAGATAGGCAGGCGTCACCCCGAAGCGTCCGCTGGCCACTTGCTTGATGGCCGAGTTGCGAGGAGTGCCGTAGCGCTTCGGATCTTCGCCTCCTTCGCCTGAGTTGGACAAGGTTCCCACGAGGGACGCGGCTGCGGCCAGAGCCTCGTGGGCTTCGCGGGACAACGCGCCCAGAGACATTCCGGCCAGGGTGAAACGTCGCATCACCCGATTTGCATCTTCGACCTTGTCGGGATCGATGGCCTCAGCATCGGTGGTGATGGCCAGCAGATCGCGCAACAGCGCCGGCTCCCGCCGCTCGACCGCATGCAGATACTGGTCCCATGAATCGGGGTCGGCCGATTGCACCGCCCGTTGTAGGGCCAGCACGGCTCTGGGAGAGTTGATATGAGGCGTCCCGCCGCGGCGATGGCGGTAAAAGCCTTCGGGCTCGGCACCCTCGTGCCAGCGGGCATGCCGGGCGATTGCGTCGGCGGCTATCCGGTCGAAACCGACTCCGCCGACCCGTTGTGATACGAAGCGGAATGCGCGCTTGGTGACCTGTTCGTCCAGCCCCACCGCTTCGAACAGCTCGCTCCCGCGGTAGGCGGAAACGGTGCAGATACCCATCTTGGAGAGGACCTTGAGAAGGCCGGTTTCCAAGGCAGCGCGGTAGTTCTCCTGGGCTGTGACGGGATCGACCGCGACCTTCCCGTCGGCGGCCAGGGCCCGCGCCTGCTCGATCCCGAGGTAGGGGTTCACCGCGGAAGCACCGAAGCCGATCAGGCAGGCGAGGTCGTGGGCATCTCTCGGCTCGCCGGATACGACCACCAGCGAAGCGTGGAGCCGGACTCCCGTCCTGATCAGATGGTGATGAACGGCGCCCACGGCCAGCACGGCCGGGATCGGCGCCATGGCGCCGTCCATTTCGCGATCCGACAGCACGATGATCGTTGCACCGCCTCGCACCGCAGTTTCGGCTCGACGGCAGATGTCGTCGAGGGCCTCCATCAGGCCGATCGTCCCCCGTGCCACCGGGAAGAGCGCGTCCAACCATGCGGAGCGGAACGAAGCGTCCGTCGAGCCGACGATGTGCTCCACCTCGGCGTCACTCAACACAGGGGACGACAGCTCCATGAGATGGGCCTGCTGCGGTGTCTCTTCGAGGATCGACCCGCGCCGACCGACGTATGTGCGGAGCGACATCACCATGCGCTCCCTGATGGGGTCGATAGGAGGGTTGGTCACCTGGGCGAACAGCTGGTGGAAGAAACGGGTCAGGCGTTGCGGAGTGGCGGCCAATGCGGCTAGAGGAGTGTCGTTGCCCATCGAGCCGACCGGCTCCCGCCCTTCAGCCATGGGTGTGAACAGCAACCGCCGCTCCTCTGCCGTGTAACCAAAGACCCTCGCGTACCGGTCTACATCGAACCGCCGGTCCTGGAGGGGATCGAAAGGGTCCTGCACATAGACCGTCTGCGTGTCGATCCAGTCCGCGTATGGCCTGCGCGCCGCAAGATGCCGCTTGACATCGTCGGAAAACGACACCTCGCCGCTGTTCAGGTCGACCGCGATGACTTCTCCCGGCCCGAGCTGTCCGGTGGAGGTGGTGTCCACTTCGACGCGGGGCGCGATGCCCACTTCGGATGCCACCAGCACGATGTCAGGGGTCAGGGTCCAGCGCGCCGGCCGCAGCCCATTGCGATCCATACCGGCGAGAAGAGTGACTCCGTCACTGGCCACGATGGCAGCCGGGCCGTCCCACGGTTCGGTGAGAAAGGCGTGGTATTCATAGAACGCTCTCAACTCGGGGTCGAGGTCGGACACGTTCTCCCAAGCTGCGGGGATCAGCATCTCTTTGGTGTGCGCCAGGCTGCGCCCGCTCCTCACCAGCAGCTCGATGACGTTGTCGAGGTTGGCGGAGTCGCTCTTGCCGGGCCATACGAACGGTCGCAGACCGGGTGCCTGGTCTCCCCACACATCCGACTCGAAGTCGACCTCGCGGGCGACCGTCCACGCCCTGTTTGATCTGATCGTGTTGATCTCCCCGTTGTGCGCCACCATCCGACGAGGTTGAGCCAGGTCCCAGGAGGGGAAGGTGTTCGTCGAGTAGCGCTGATGAAAGATGGCGAAGTCGGTCTCGTAGACGGGATCGACGAGGTCCAGATAGAACTTCTCGATGTTGGACGCTGTGAAGAAGCCCTTGTACACGATGGTGCGACACGAAGACGACGGTGTCGACAGGCCTTCGATGTTGCGGGCCGTCAACGCCCGCCAGGTGGCGCGTCTCGCCAGCAGGAGCCGGCGCTCGAACTCGTCCTGATCGTGAATCGAGTTCCCGGCAGCGACGATGAGGTGCTGGATGACGGGAAGCGTCTCTCGGGCCCCCGGAGACAGTGCTTGGGGTGCCATCGGCACCTGGCGCCACAGCAGCGGCTCGACGTCGCCGGCAGCAACGGAGCGTTCGACCACTTCCCGGCATTCGGCGGCTCCCTCGTCGGGGAAGAACGTCACCAGCACTCCGAGGCGGTCCTGCTCGGGGACGGGAACCGAGCTGCGTTCCAGCTCCCTTTCGAACAGCCTGTAGGGGATTCGGGTCATGATGCCGGCGCCATCGCCGGTGCCATCTGCCGTCTTCGCACCCCGATGGTCGAGATTGTGCAGGCATTCGATGGCTTGGCACAGCAGGCCGTGGCTGCGGCGAGTCGATCGGTCTGCGATGAACCCGACGCCGCAGGCATCGGAGTAGTGCATCGGATCGTAGAGCTGGCTGATTGGCTTCTCCCGGCCTGTCCGCCTCCATGGTGCGGGTCATCGGCGTCGCAGCCATGCAGGTTCGGCGTGGTGATGGATGGTATCCGGCGGCAGAAGCGCGTGAATCGGGGTGGCGACTGATGGGCTGCGGAACTCCACTCTCACAACGGCATGTCGCGGCCCACCACATCGTCGTAGGTTTCTCTTCGCACCAAGATGCGAGCATCACCGCCGCGGACCGCCACCGCAGCCGGCCGGGGCAGGCAGTTGTAGTTGGAAGCCATGGAGGCCGTGTAGGCGCCGGTGGCAGCGACGGCGAGGAGGTCGCCGGGCTCAACGTCGGCGGGGAGGGTGGTCCGATCCCTTACCAGATCTCCGGGTTCGCAATGTTTGCCGACAACCGTTACCGGTACCCGGCCGTCAGCGCCTGCCCGGCTCACGATCGCAACTTCGTGCTCTGCCTGATAGAGGGCAGGACGTGGGTTGTCACTCATGCCGCCGTCGACACTGACGTAGGTACGCAGCCCGGGCAGGCGCTTGACCACCCCGACGCGGTATAGCGTCATCGTCGAAGGAGCCACGATGCCCCGGCCGGGCTCAACACCGAGACGGGGTTTGGGGAAACCGAGTCGGGAAGATGCTTCCTCCGCAGCCTGTCGGATGGCAGTCGCGTACGCGTCGACGTCGACGGTGTGATCTTCGTGGGTGTAGCGGACGGCCATTCCGCCACCGAGGTTGAGCTCCCCGAGGGTGACGCCGAAACGCTCCCGCCACCGGGCCAGCAGCTCGATCATGACGGCAGCGTTGGCGGCGAAGGGGGCAACGCCGAAGATCTGCGAACCGACGTGTGCATGCGCTCCGACCACATCGACATGGGGCAGCTCCGCGGCGGCTGCCATCGCCTCATCGGCCAGGCCCAGCGAGAGGGTGAAACCGAACTTGGTGTCGTCGTGACCGGTCTTGACGTAGTCGTGGGTGTGGGCATCGATTCCCGGCGTCACCCGCAGCCACACGTCCAAGGTGCGCCCTGACGCGGCGCCGACGCGTTCCACCCGGTGGAGTTCTTCGAAGCTGTCGATGACTATGCGGCCAACCTCTGCCGCGGCGGCGGCGACCAGCTCATCTTCGGACTTGTTGTTGCCGTGAAAGACGACCCGGGACGCAGGTGCACCGGCAAGTTGCACCGCGTGCAGTTCCCCGCCGGAGGCGACGTCGACGCCGAGACCCTCGTCGGCGATGATTTGGATGATGCCGATGGCGCACCATGCCTTCGACGCGTAGTAGACATCCATCCCCTCGAAAGCGTTGCGATAAGCGCGACAGCGCGAACGAAGATCCGCTTCGTCCACCACCCACAGCGGTGTGCCGAAACGGTCTGCCAGGTCGGTGAGCTGCAGGCCTGCCACCGTCACCTCCCCGGTGTCGGATCGGCGCATCGACAGCGGCCACGGCGAAGTGTTCATCGGACCTCCATCACACGGTTGGAACTGATTCCGATCGGCATCATCCGCATCCTTGAACTCTCGAGCACAACATGTGTCTGCCCCTCATAGACCGAGCCGTGTGCGTGTCGCTCATCGCTGGCGGCGAACGCCTGGTTGGCGAGCGAGTATGACCCGCTTGGGAGCGGGCGGCAAGACCGGAACCGCCCCGAAGCGAGGTGCTCTCATCGAACGGGGTGACGCCGAGCACTACATTCTGCACATCGGCTATGCGGAGGCGGGTATATGGCTGCAGAGAACGTACTCGGCAACGATCCGAGACCGTTGTTCTTCCCGGTTGGGAACCCCGAGGCACTCGGCCTGCGGCCGCCGGGAGACCGCAGGGGCATGCCGCTGCGGACTTGGGTGCGATCGCTGTCCGCTTTGCAGAAGGAGGCGCTGGTGATCAACGGCGCCACCGGCGCGGCGTGGCGGCTCGCCAGCGACGAAGGCCCCTATCTCGCCGGCTTTGATGCCGGGCCGTGCCCACTGTCGTTCCTCACCACCGGCATGGTCTCCTCATATATGAACGAGATCAACGCCTTGGCCCGCCAACGCGGCATCGCCATTCGCGACCTCAGGCTGACGCTCGACAACTACTACACGATGGAGGGCTCGGCGCTGGCAGGCACGATGACGGGTGGCGCCGCGCCGCCCGAATTGAACGTTGCTGTCGATTCGGATGCCGACGCCGATTCTCTACGCGGCCTGGTCGCGTCTGCGATGGGTGCCTCACCGATCAACGGGCTCATGCGGGGGGTGCACCGCAGCCTGTTCACCTTGTCCCTCAACGGCGCTCCGGTGCCGGTTTGCCGTGTCGGATCGTTGCAGGATCCTGCGCGTTCCGATCCGGGTGAAGTGTTCTCCGATGTGACCGTGGCGCCGGCGAAGGTGGCATCCGATCTGATCCGCAAGGTCAAGGAGGCTGATGCGGTGGAGGGGGTGCCCGGCGGCGCCAACACGAGCCTTGCCGAGGATCAGAGCCGCACCTTGCACGTTCGTGGGGTGTGCACCATGCGCGACGACGGTGTCAAAGAGATCGTGCAGAACCTTTTCCAGCCGATCGGATCGGAGTTTCGTTACCTCTCGGACGAGGCTCCTCAGTTCGGAGGCAGGGGCATTGCCCCCGATGCCGCCACCTACATGTCGGCAGGGATCGGCTTCTGCTTCATGACGCAGTTCGGGCGGTACGACCAGATCGTCCAGTAGAAACTAGACGGCTACCGCATCGTGCAGGACATCCATTTCTCGCCCGGTGGTGCCTCCGGAGGTACCGGGCAGCCGGGGAGCGCCGACCCTGTCGAAACCCACGTGTATCTGGACTCCTCCGAGGGCATCGAGTCTGCCCAAACCATTCTCGATATGTCCGAACAGACATGCTTTCTGCACGCCTTCTGCCGCACAGACCTGAAGGCGAAGATGCGGGTCTCTGCGTTGAGGTAGACCGGCTCGGTGGAAACCAAAACCCCCGTTAGCGTCGTTTCCACCACGACGGAGGGCCGGTGGGCGTATCCAGTCGAGGATCGAAGCGTCATCCGCTGCTGGCAGCGGCGCTTTCGGCTGTCCTCCCCGGGTTGGGCGACTGGTACGCGGGCCGTCGGCGCCGGGCGCTGGCTTTTCTCGCCTTCTCCGTACTGATCGTCGCCGGGCTGCTGATCCTGTGGCGACTCGACGCGACCAGGATCCTCGAGCTGGCGGTGCAGCCCCGGATCTTGTGGACCCTGCTCGTCCTCAATGTGGCCGTCGCCGTGTTCCGTCTCTTCGTGCTGGCCGACGTGTACCGGTCAACACGGCTGCCTGCCCGCAGTCGTCTCACGGGCTCGGCAGCGGCCATAGCCATCGTGGCTCTCGTCGCCGTCACCGCAGCCCCCCACGTACTGGCCGGTGCCTACACGGTGGAGGCGCTCGACCTCCTCACCACCGTATTCCAGGATGAGGTATCAGTGGCCGCGGCGTCGGATGAGGTTCTGTTCCACAGCAGGGGACCAATCGTCGAGGTGATTCCACGTATCTACGTTCACCGCCCCCCAGACGAGTGGCGGCCCTATGTGGATCCGCGGCCCAGCGGACGGTTCCTCCTGCACGACATCCAGTCGGTGCCTCCGTTCAGCACAGAAGGCCTCGATGACCAGCGCATCACCATCCTCCTCGCCGGCGGCGACGCCGGACCGGGGAGGAGCGGCCTGCGCACCGACGTGATGATGGTTGCCAGCCTCGACACCAAGACGGGGGCCGCCGCAATCTTCGGCATCCCACGCCACATTCGCGGCGTGCCGCTGCCCAAGATCCTGCGAGGCAGCCCATTCCTCGCCGAGCACTACGACGAGGACTGTGAATGCTTCCTCGGCAAGACCAACGCCATCCAGCCGTTCGCCACCTGGGACGGCAGTCTGTTCCGTGGCGAGCCGGACCGCGGGATGAAAGCGTTGGAGATCTCCATGGAGCGGCTGTTGGACATCCCCATCGACTACTACATGCTGGTGGACATGGCGGGCTTCGTCGACATCGTCGACGCTCTCGGGGGCGTCACCGTCAACGTTTCGGCTCCGGTGGTGGCGGAAGTATCGCCCTACGAGGAGGACGGGGACTGGATCGCCATCGATTTGGAGCCGGGCCGCCAGCATCTCGACGGGCCGCAGTCGCTGGCATACGTGCGGGAACGTAAGACCACCAGCGACTACGTGCGCATGCGGCGGCAGAGATGCATGCTGGAAGCCATCGCTGCCGAGGCCACCCCGACGAAGATGCTGCGCGTGTTTCCCAGACTGTCGCGGGCCATCAAGAGGTCGGCAACCAGCAACGTGCCGCTGGGAATCCTGCCCGACCTGGTGAGCACCGCCGCCGACCTGCGCTTCGACGACATCACCACTCTCGGCCTCAACCCCCCCTACTACGTGCAGCTCGACGAGGAGCGGGGGCTGTACATGTTCGACCTGGACAGGGTGCAGAGGGCGGTGCGGAACGTTCTCGCCGGCAACCCGCCACCGACACAGGAGGCCGGAGCCTCCGAATGTTGACTGGGGCGGCAGAACGTCTTTCTCCCTCCGCCTAGGTGGTCGGCTTGGTAGGTTGCGAGGGGACTAGAGGGGAGATCGATGACCGACCAGCCGACCGCACCGCCGCCGCCCGACTTTCAGCAACCCGCGTCGGCGCCTCCGCAGCCCGGGTACAGGTTGAAGCGAGGCTTGACGGGCACGCTGCGGGGGTTCCTCATCGCGTCAGGAGGCCTGCTCGTTGTGGCCGGCTTGGCGCGCGTCAACGAGTTCAACAAGTTCGACACTTTCCGCGACAACGGCGGTTTCAGCGCTCTGGCGGACCTTTCAGACGCCGAAGACTTCAGTGGCGCGGTGCTCGCCTTCGGGTTCCTCGCTGGAGCGACCGTCGCCGTCCTCATGATCATTTGGCTCTACCAGGCATACCGGGCGGCGGCACAGCGCGGCGGCACCAACCTGAGCTGGAGCTCCGGCTGGGCAGTCGGAGCCTGGTTCATTCCCGTCGCCAACCTGATCCTTCCCAAGCTGGTCTTCAATGAGACGGAGCGCCTCACCAGCCCCGACGCAGGGGCTCCACCGGTGGGAGACCGTTGGAGGCGGGCACGCCTGCTCGGAGTGGGCAACGTGTGGTGGGTTCTGTGGGTCGCCGGTCTGGTGCTGGTGATCATCGGCATCAGCCTGGCCGAGGGTCAGATCGACGACGAGAAGCTACGCACCCTGCTCGACTTCAACGCCGACCAGTACGCCAACGGGCTCTCCGTTGGGGCGCTCGGGCTCATCATCAGCGGAGCCGCAGGGTTCGTCGGCTCCTCGTACATCGGCAGGCTGGGCAGGCGCCTCCACGGCTGAGAGTCCCCGGTAACCGTCGGGAGCGTTACCGTCGGCGCTGCACGACGGAGGCTCCATGCCTGCAACCACCGAAAAGCGACGGCGGCACTCGCTCGTCGCGGCGGCTCTGTCGGCGCTGCTCCCAGGACTGGGTGACGTGTACGGCGGCAGGTGGCGGCGCGGCGTCGTGTTGGTCGCGGCGTCGGCGACGATCGCGATGGCGGCGATGGTGGCGTGGCGCCTCGATGCCGCCCGGATCCTCGAGTTGGCGGTGCAGCCCAAGGTGTTGTGGATCGTCCTCCTCGCCAACCTGGCGGTGGGTGTCTTCCGGCTGTTTGTAGTCGCCGACGCCTTCCGCTCGCTGCGCCGTCCGGCACATACCCGGCTGGGACGGATCATGTTGGCCGCGGCCGCCACGGGCGTACTCGGCCTGACAGCGGCTCCCCATGTGATCGCAGGGGCCTACACGGTGGACGCGCTCGATCTGCTGACGACCGTGTTCGACACCGATGGCGAGGCGGCGGCCGCCGACGGCGTGCTCGCCAAGATTCAAGGTCCGATCATCGAAGTGGTGCCCCGTATCTACATTCACCGCCCACCCGACGAGTGGCGACCCTATGAGGATCCGCCCCCCAGCGGGCGGTTTCCACTGCAGGCGATCCAGGCTGTACCCCCGTTCGACACCGAAGGACTCGACGACGGCCGCATCACGATCCTGCTGGCCGGAGGTGACGCCGGACCGGGGAGAGGCGGCCTGCGGACTGATTCGATGATGGTGGCGAGCCTCGACACGGAGACGGGGACCGCGGCCATCTTCGGGCTCCCCCGCGACCTGTTCGCCGTGCCGCTGCCCAAGATCCTCGCCGACACGGACGCTTTTGCCGAGTACTACGACCTCGAATGTGAGTGCTTCCTCAACCGGCTCAACGCCGTCTACCCATTCGGACGCAAGACCGGCCTGTTTTCCGGAGAAGAGGACCGGGGTATGAAGGCCCTCGAGATAACGGTGGAGCGGCTTCTCGACCTTCCCATCGACTACTACATGCTGGTCGACATGGGGGGTTTCGTCGACGTCGTCGATGCCCTCGGAGGTGTCAAAGTCAATGTGAAGACACCTGTCATTGCCGAGGTGTCCCCCTATGAGGAGGGTGGTGAATGGATCTCCATCGAGCTCGAGCCGGGACGCCAGCGGCTCGACGGGCCGGAGGCGCTCGCCTACGTGCGGGAGAGAAAATCCTCGAGCGACTACACCCGGATGCAGCGCCAACGGTGCATGCTGCAGGCGGTGGCTGCCGAGGCGTCGCCGTCCAGGATGCTGCGTGTGTTCCCCCGGGTGTCGGCAGCGATCAAACGGTCCACCAGGACCAATATTCCGCTGGGGATCCTCCCCGATCTGGTGAGCACCGCTGCCGGTCTGCGATCCGAAGACATAACGACTCTGGGCTTTGTCCCCACCTACTACGTCGGCTACGACGAGGAGTTGGGCAAACCCGTGCCCGAGGTCGATCGCATACGCCGGGCGGTACGGGCCGTCCTGGGAGGCAACCCGCCACCGACACGTCTCTCGGGTGCCGGGGAATGCTGACGGCCCGCGGCACAGCTCTCAGGCCGGGTAGAGCCGGGGCATCCAACGTGGCCGCGCGGTCTCGTGAGCGTCGATGGCAGCACCGTGGCGCAAAGTGACGTCGATGTCGTCAAGCCCTTCGAGCAAGCGTTGTTTGACTGCCTGGTCGATGTCGAATCTGGCGGAGAAGCCGCCGCTGGTGACAGTCTGGGTGGCGAGGTCGATGGTCGCTTCGGCGGTTGGGTCTGCAGCTCTGCGAATGAGGATCCGCACGTCGGGCTGGGGCAGCTCGACTACCAACAGCCCGATGTTGTGGCAGTTGTTGCGGAAGATGTCGGCCACCGACGGCGCCACCACCGCTCTGATGCCCCAATCCTGCAAGCTCCATGCGGCGTGTTCCCGCGACGACCCGCAACCCATGTTGGGCCCGGTGACGATGATGCTGGCGGAACGGTATTCGGGGCGGTTGATGACGAAGGACGGGTCGCGGCGGCCGGCGGCATCGTGTGCCCAGCTGTGGAACAAGAACTCGCCGAACCCGTGACGTTGGATTCGTTTCAGGAACTGCTGGGGGATTATCTGATCCGTGTCGACATCGACCCGGTCCAGCGGCAGCATCGTGCCGCGCACGGTCGTCACCGCATTCACGACTCACCCCAGCCGCGAACGTCGACGAAACGACCCGCCACCGCGGCTGCCGCCGCCATGGCCGGACTCACCAGATGGGTCCGTGCTCCCCGGCCCTGGCGGCCCTCATAGTTTCTGTTGGATGTAGACGCGCAGCGCCGTCCCGGCCCGAGGACATCGGGATTCATTCCCAGACACATGGAACAGCCGGCATCACGCCATTGGAACCCGGCGCTGCGGAACACTCCGTCGAGCCCCTCCTCTTCGGCGCGTGCTTTCACCTGCATGGAACCGGGAACGACGATCGCCGCCACGTCGGGATGGACTTGATGACCGTCGACCACCTCGGCGGCCTGTCGCAGGTCTTCGATACGCCCGTTCGAACAGGAGCCGACGAACACCTGATCGATGGCAATGTCGGTCATCGGTGTTCCCGGCTCGAGACCCATGTACGCCAGGGCGCGAGCCGCGGCCTCGCGTTGCAGCGGATCGGGGAAGTCGGTGGGGTGGGGGATCCGCGAAGTCACCGGAACCGTCTGTGCGGGATTGGTGCCCCAGCTCACCGCCGGAGCCGTTGCCGCGGCATCGATGGTGACGGTGCGGTCGAAGGCCGCGTCTGGGTCGGTGTGCAGCGAGCGCCACAGGCCGACCGCCTCTTCCCAGTCTCCTCCGGTCGGGGCGAATGGGCGGTCCACCAGGTAGGCGACCGTGGTGTCGTCGGGGGCGATCAGTCCGGCGCGGGCTCCCGCTTCGATCGACATGTTGCACAGCGTCATGCGTTCTTCCATCGTCAGCGAGCGGACCGCGCGGCCGCGGTACTCGACGACATGGCCCGCACCTCCGGCGACTCCGATGGTGGCGATCATGGTGAGGGCCAGATCTTTGGCGGCGACTCCGGCGGCGAGGTCGCCGGTCACCTCAACGGCCATGGAACGGGGCCTCGTCTGGCGGATCGTCTGGGTGCTGAGCACGTGTTCCACCTCTGAGGTACCGATGCCAAACGCCAGCGCACCGAATGCACCGTGGGTGGATGTGTGGCTGTCGCCGCATACGATCGTCATTCCCGGCTGGGTGAGACCCTGTTCCGGTCCGACTACGTGGACGATGCCCTGGCGAGGGTCATCCAGGTCGATCAGGGTGACACCGAATTCCTTGCAGTTGGCCCGCAGCGCTTCGATCTGCGCACTGGAGAGCGGATCGGCTATTCCCAGGGAGCGGTCGACCGTCGGCACCCCGTGATCCATGGTTGCCACCGTCAGGTCGGGGCGTCGCACCGTGCGGCCTGCCGCGCGCAACCCGGCGAAAGCCTGCGGTGATGTCACTTCATGAACCAGATGCAGATCGACATACAGCAGATCCCGACCGTGCGCACCGCTATGCACGACGTGACGCTCCCAGATCTTGTCGGCCAGAGTCTGCGGCGCCGTCATCGCGGCTCTGCAGTCACCGCGTCGAAGACTCCGGCGGCGACCAGAGCCGCGACCCGGTCACCCACCTCACTCGTCGACGCACCCATTTCCCCTGCCCGCAAAGACGGCAGGGAACCGGCGATCGATGCCACAGCTCTCTCCACCGCAGCTCCTGCTGCGGTGGCTCCTATGTCACTCAGCAGCATTGCGGCAGCGGAGATCGCTGCCAGCGGATTGATGAGGCCGGTCCCTTCGAAACCAGGCGCGGTTCCTCCGATCGGTTCGAACATGGAGACACCGTCGGGGTTGATGTTGGCACCGGCTGCGATGCCAAGACCGCCTTGGATGGCCGCCCCCAGGTCGGTGATGATGTCGCCGAACATGTTGTCGGTGACGATCACATCGAACCTGGCCGGATCCTCGACCATCCACAGGCAGACGGCGTCGACGTGCGCATACGCGGTGTCCACTTCGGGGTACTCCATGGCGACCGCGGCGAACACCCGTGCCCACAGGTCCCAGGCGTAGGTGAGCACGTTCGTCTTGCCGCACATGGTGACATGGTGCCGCGGCCGCTGCCGGGCGAGGGCGAAGGCGTATCGGATGCAGCGTTGTACCGCAGGCCGCGTATTGACCGACTCCTGGATGGCTACCTCGTCGGGGGTGCCGGCGCGGACGAATCTTCCCGAACCCGCATACAGCCCCTCGGAGTTCTCTCGGACGACTACGAAGTCGACGTCTTGGGGGGTGACGTCTCGCAACGGTGTCCGCACTCCCGGATGCAGTTTCACCGGCCGCACATTGACGTGCTGGCCCAATTCGCTTCGCAGGCGGAGGAGAATCCGCTGTTCCAGTATTCCCGGCTCGACTTTGGGATGGCCAACGGCACCGAAGAGCACCCCATCGACACGTCGCAACTCATCGAGCACACTGTCGGGCAGCGTCTCACCCGTCTCCAGGTAGCGGGCTCCACCCAGGTCGTAGCGGACATAATCCAGGTCGAGGCCGTGACATTCAGCAGCGGCGTCGAGCACCTTGACCGCCTCAGCCGTCACCTCGGGCCCGGTTCCGTCTCCGGGGATGACTGCGATCAAAGCCATGCGCAGCACCGGATTCGGAGCCGGCTTGCCTTCCGGTTCACTGCAACAGCCACCGCTCCAGATTCATACGGAACGCCCATCACGGTGTGTTTACAGCAGCTGCATTGTTGAAGGCGGCTATGAATGCCCGGGCGGAACCATTGACCACGTCGGTAGACACCCCGGTTCCTTTATGGACGTTGCCGTCGATGCGTACCGAAACCTCGACCTCCGCCATGGCGTCGGATCCTGCGCTGAGTGGCTTCACCACGTAGCCGAGCAGAGAAGCCTCCACCGCGAAGGCCTCCTTCACCGCGGCAAAGGTGGCGTCGATCATGCCGTCACCTTCAGCCTCGTACTCCAGCATCAACTCGTGCGCCTCGACCCGCACCTTCGCCTGAGGGCGGATGCGGGTGCCACCGGCGACACGCAACGACACCAGCCGGACCAGGTCGTCTACAGAGACGGGTTCGGCGATTATGGCGCGTAGCTCCGTCTCGGTGATGGCGCCTTTACGCTCTGCCATCTCCTTGAAGCGGGTGAAAGCCTTCTCGAAGACCTCGTCGTCGAGTGAGATCTCCATACCGCTGAGGGCATGGCGCACCGCCGCTCTTCCCGAGTGTTTCCCGAGCACGATCTGCGAGCCTGCTTGCCCCACGGAATTGGGATCCATGATCTCGTACGTGGTGCGTTCCCGCAGCACCCCGTGCTGGTGGATACCCGATTCGTGGGCGAAGGCGTTGCGCCCGACGACCGCCTTGTTGTACTGCACCGGGTAGCCGGTCAGCTCCGACACGAGACGCGACGTTTCGAGGATCTGTTCACTGTCGATCCCGACTTCGACACCGTATACGTCCTTGCGTACTACCAGCGCCATGATGACCTCCTCGATGGAGGTGTTGCCGGCTCGCTCTCCGATGCCGTTGATGGCGCCTTCGATCTGCCGTGCGCCATGGTTCACTGCGGCCAGTGAATTGGCTACCGCCAGGCCCAGGTCGTTGTGGCAGTGGGCCGAAATCACGACATCTTCCCGGCCGCCTCGAACCTCTTCCACGACTCGCCGTATCAGAGCCCCGAAATCGGCCGGAGTGGCGTATCCGACAGTGTCGGGAATGTTGATGGTGGTGGCTCCGGCCTCCACCGCGGTCCGGCAGACTCGCAGCATGAATTCCGGGTCGGAGCGGGTGGCGTCCTCGGGGGAGAACTCGACGTCGGTGCAGTATTCACGGGCGCGGGTCACGCTGCCTTTGACGGCGGTGGCCACGTCTTCGGGACTCATGCGGAGTTTGTGCTCCATGTGAAGCGGCGAAGTGGCCATGAACACGTGGATCCGCGGGCGCGGCGACTCCCGAATCGCTTCCCATGCCCGGTCGACGTCGTCGTCGCCGGCGCGGGCGAGGGCGGCGATTCGGGGCCCTTGGATGCTGCGGGCGATGGCCTGCACTGCGGCGAAGTCTCCCGGTGACGATGCAGGGAACCCTGCCTCGATGACGTCGACTCCGAGACGGGCCAGCTGGGCGGCGATGGCAAGTTTCTGCTCCGTCTGCAGGGCGATGCCTGGTGACTGCTCGCCGTCGCGAAGAGTGGTGTCGAAGATCGTTACATGGTCTGGCATTTGGTCAACTCCTGTTTCGGGGCGCCGGCGCGGGCACCCGTAGCGGTGTGGGAATGGCGGGCCGGGGCAGCGGTTGAGGCCGCCCGGCCCGGGGAGGGCCAGACGCCCGCGAACCCGAAGGGGGGGGCGGCTCACGACGGCGGTTCCTTGTCGTCGAGGAACGGCATCATGGATCGCAGCGGCTTGCCCACCTGTTCGATCAGGTGGCTGCGCTGCTGTTCGCGAAATGCGTGCAGGCGTTTCGCCCCCGAGCGGGATTCCTCCACCCACTCATCGGCAAAGGCGCCGCTTTGAATCTCAGCGAGGATCTGGCGCATGGTGCTGCGGGTACGCTCGTCGATGATGCGCGGCCCCCGCGTGTAGTCGCCGTATTCGGCCGTGTCCGACACCGAATACCGCATCCACGACATGCCGCCCTCGTAGAGGAGGTCGACGATCAGCTTCAGCTCGTGGAGGCATTCGAAATAGGCCGACTCGGGCTCGTACCCGGCGTCCACCAGGGTCTCGAAAGAGGCTTTGACCAGCTCGGAGACACCTCCACACAGGATGACCTGCTCACCGAAGAGGTCGGTCTCGGTCTCCTCGCGGAAGGTCGTTTCCAGCACCCCCGCCCTGGTGGCGCCGATGGCATGTGCATACGACAGCGCCAGCGGTTTCGCTTTGCCGCTGGCGTCTTGCGAGACGGCCACCAAGGCAGGGACGCCGCTTCCCTCCGTGAAGGTGCGGCGCACGAGATGGCCGGGGCCTTTCGGAGCCACCATCGCCACGTCGACGCCTTCGGGGGGAGTGATCTGACGGAAGTGGATGTTGAAGCCGTGGGCGAAGAAGAGGGCGTCGCCCGGGCGCAGATTAGGGGCGACGGCCTCCTCGTACAGCTCAGCCTGGTGCTGGTCGGGCACCAGCAGCATCACCAGGTCGGCGGTTGCCGCAGCCTCTGCGGGAGTGAGGACTTCGATGCCGGCTTCAGTAGCGGCGTCGCGGGATGGGGAGCCGTCACGCAGTCCGACGACGACGTCGATGCCGGAGTCTTTCAGGTTGAGAGCATGGGCATGACCCTGACTGCCGAAACCGATGACGGCGACCCGCCTGGAGTCGAGCAGGCCGGGATCGGCATCGGCTTGGTAGAAGATATGGGCGGTCATCAGTCTCTCCTCATGTCCTCGTTGTGCGGGTTCTCATCCTGCGGCCTCGAGGGTTCTGGCCTTCAAGTCGCGCTGCAGGGCAATGCGGCCGGACTTGACCAGGTCGCTGATTCCGTATGGCCGCATCAGGTCCAAGAAGGCGTTCACCTTGTGGGAATCACCGGTCAGCTCGAAGGTCAGCGAGTTGGGTCCGACATCGAGCGTCTTGGCTGCGAAAATCGATGCGGTGTCGACGACTTCACCGCGCTGGCCGGGCCCTGCCGCCACCCGAACCAGCATTACCTCACGTTCCAGGGTCTCGTCGCCTGCCAGCTCCTGGACCTTGAGCACGTTGACAAGCTTGTTGAGCTGTTTGGTGAGCTGCTCGAGGGCGGGGGCGTCGACCACCAATGTCATTCGCGATACTCCCCGCTCTTTGGAAGGCCCCACTGCCAGCGAATGGATGTTGAAGGCCCTTCTGGCGAACATGGAGGCGATGTGGGCGAGAACTCCCGGTTTGTCTTCGACGAGGACGGAGAGAATGTGGGTCATGTCAGATCCTCGGGACCGAGGGCCACGTCGTCGTTGCAGCCGCCGGCGGTGACCATCGGGAAGCACATCTCGTCGGGATCGATCTTGACCTCCAGCACGACTGGTTTGTCGTCGATGGACAATGACTTCTCGATGGCGGGGCGCACATCGTTGGGGTGTTCCACCTTCAAGCCGGCACATCCCATCGCCTCGGCCAGCTTGGCGAAGTCGGGGATGGCGCCGTTGAACATCGTCGCTGAGTGGCGGCCCTCGTAGAACAGGTCCTGCCACTGGCGGACCATGCCGAGTGAGCTGTTGTTCAGCACCGCTACCTTGATGGGCACGTCTTCAGCTGCGGCACAGATCAGCTCCTGGCAGGTCATCTGGAAGCAACCGTCGCCGTCGAGCGCATACACCGTCTCTTGTGGCCTGGCGACCTTGGCCCCGATGGCGGCCGGTATGGCGAAACCCATCGTTCCCAAGCCTCCCGAATTGATCCACGCCCTCGGTTTGGTGAACTGCCAGAACTGTGAAGCCCACATCTGGTGTTGCCCAACACCGGAGACGACGATGGCGTCGCCCCCGGTGGCTTCGTGCAGCTGTTCCACGAAGAACTGGGCCTTGATGGGGCCGTCGGGAGACTGGTCATAGCGGAGCGGATGATCCTGTTGCCATCCGGCGACTGTCTGCAGCCACTGGGTCCGATCCGGCGGCCCTGAACCACCCCTGCGGCGGGTCAGCTCCGCCAGGAGCTGCGCCAGCACCACCCGGGCGTCGCCGACGACGGGCACATCGGCGACCCTGACCTTGCCGATCTCCGCGGGGTCGATGTCGACGTGGACGACTTTGGCGTGCGGGGCGAATGTCTTCGGGTCGCCGGTCACACGGTCGTCGAAGCGGGCGCCGAGGCTCACCAGGAGATCGGCGCGGTGCATGGGGGGGGTTCGCGTGGACGTGCCGGTACTTCCCGACATTCCCAAGATCGTCGGTTCGCAGCCGGGGCGCGAGGACAGCGGACGCGACGTGGGCGGAG
>CAZIEQ010000008.1:0-23835 GCA_964538725.1 uncultured Acidimicrobiia bacterium
CTCTGCGGCCGCCCAGGCCGCCCCGGCTGCTATCGGCAGATGAGCCCCGACGATGGCGTACGAGCCCATGGCGTGGTGGGCTACATCGGTCAGGTGCATCGAGCCCCCTTTACCGCCGCAAATACCCGAGGCGCGGCCGAGTAGCTCGCCCATCAGCGCCGCCATGGGTGCCCCGCGCAGCAGCGTGTGGTTGTGCCCCCGGTAGGTGCAATAGGTCAGGTCGTCGGCGCGCATGGCGACTGCGAAACCGGCAGCCACAGCCTCCTGGCCGAGTCCGAGGTGAGTGGTTCCCTTGACCAAACCCTCCATGAACAGGTCGTAGGCCCTCTTCTCGAAGTATCGGGCGCGTACCATCGACCTGTACAGGGCGAGCTGCGTCGACCCATCGATCTGAAGCCCGGCTTTGCGGGTGGTCATGTGGTCGATCCTCCTCGTCCCTCTGCATGGACTACAGCCGGGACGCTCAAGCGTAACCTCACGTTTCGCGCAGGTCCGAGGTCGTGCCTCGCCGAACTGGGGATCCGGTCAGGCGCCGGCCCGCCGGGGACGTGCGGTTGACTTGCTCCCCAGGCATCTCATATCATAGATAATCGATTATCGTGGATGATCGTCGATCATCCAGTAGCCGGCTGCCGGCTGAGCCGGCGGGGGCAAGGGCGAAGAGCAGGAGGGCTCGCGGAGGCGTGACGAAGTTCCTCATCTCAACGCTGAACGGCGTGACGCTCGCCGCTCTGTATTTCATCGTTGCCAGTGGTTTCAGCCTCATTTTCGGTGTGATGCGAATCGTGAACCTGGCGCACGGTTCCTTCTACCTCCTGGGTGCGTATCTGGGCTGGGAGGTGGGCGACAACGCCTTCAAGGAGTGGGGTTGGGGGGCAACTCAAGCCTGGTTGCTGGCCCTGGTGGTGGGTGCAGTGACCGTCGTTATCTTGGGACTCGCCATGCAGGCCGGCCTTTTCAGCTGGATGCAAGGCCAGGATCTGCGGCAGGCGATGATCACCATCGGGATTTCGATCATCGTCGCCGATCAGATGTTCAACCGCTACGGCGGATTCGCCAAGCAGTTCCCGATTCCCGGGTTCCTCGAGGGAGCAACCGACGTTCCCGGTCTGGGGATCAAGTACCCCATATACAGGTTATCCCTGATAGCCATGGCTTTGGCCATAGGCGCCGGGCTGTGGTTCGTGCTTGCCAGGACCAGGCTGGGAATGACGATTCGTGCCGGCATCGACGATCGGGACATGTTGGCGGCCATCGGAATCAACGTGCCCCGGGTATTCATGATCGTCTTCGCCATAGGTGCCGCCCTGGCGGGAATCGCCGGTGTTGTGGGAGGGACGGCCTTCTCGGTGATCCCGCTCGAGGACATCCGCTTTCTGTTGGCATCGCTGGTGGTGGTGATCGTCGGGGGGATGGGCAGCCTGGGGGGCGCCGCAATCGCGGCGCTGCTGGTAGCCATGGCCGAGAACTACGGGCTCGCCTATTACCCGACCTACTCGTTCCTCATCACCTTCGCTCTCATGGTGCTGGTACTGGCTGTGCGACCTCAGGGTCTCTTGGGGAGGACGGCGTGATGCGTTCGGCGGCCGGCAACACATGACGCTTGCCGTACTGCTGCTCATCGCGACAGGGGCCACGGTCATCCTCGGACGGGTTGGACTCGGATGGCGGGCGGCGGCGACGAGCAGCGCGGTGTTGGTGCTTGCCGTCGCTCCGGCGTTCGTCAGCGAGTTCTGGGTGAAGCAGATCCTCAGCCAGACGTTGTACCTGGGAATCATCGCGATGAGCCTCATTTTCTTGGCAGGGCTCGGGGGGATGGTCTCTCTGGCTCAGGTCTCCGTCGCCGGGCTGGCGGGCTACGCGGTGGCGATTCTGGTCACCAACTACGGGTTTTCGATCGGTTTGGGCATCGTGGCCGGAGTCGTTGCCGGACCGGTGGCGGGGTTCCTATTCGGCGCGATATCGGTGCGCACGGAAGGTATCTACCTGCTCATGATCACCGTCGCCCTGGCAATGCTCACCTTCTTTCTTGCCCAGCAGAACTTCACGATCTTTGGCGGTCACCGCGGCTTCGCCATCGATGCACCTGTCGTCGGCGACCTCGACTGGGGAGCGACGAACCCGTTCTACTACCTGTCGTTGACCATCGCCGTCCTTCTCTTCGCGTTTGTGAAATATGTGGACAGAACTCCTTTCGGTCTTGCCCTTCAAGGTGTTCGCGACAACCCGCGCAGGATGAGCGCCCTGGGCTACTGGGTGGGACTCCACCGGGTGGCGGCATTCGCAGTTGCCGGTTTTGTCGCCGGCTTCGGGGGGATCCTGCTTGGTTGGTACAAGAACGCCATGTCACCCAATTCGATCAACCTCGAGGCCAACATCGACTTGCTGATCATCGCCATGGTGGGTGGTGTCGTCTGGGCCGAGGGTGCGTTCATCGGGGCGTTCGTGTTTACCTGGCTCGACAACTTCACCGCCGAGTTCTTCAGCCGTGAGCGGTTCAACACCGTGATCGGTCTGATATTCGTTGTCGTTTTGCTGTGGGACCCCGATGGCCTCCTGGGGATCGGGAGGCGAATCGTCCGCGGAGTCCAACGCATATTCCACAGGCCCGACCCCGGAGATGTCGCCGGGTCGTCGACTGAAGGGATCCCACAGCAGGCCGACAGCACCGTTCGGTTACCCCCATAGCACCAAAGGAGGACGCCAGCAGGAACACCATCACAACCGGAACGTACAACGACCAAGGAGAAGACACCGTGAATCGAAACCGAAGAAGGGGCGGAGCGGTCGTCCTCATGCTCGTGATGGCCCTGGTTGCCGCGGCATGTGGTGACGACGGGGGCTCCGACACTTCGACAACTCAAGGCGGTACCGGCAGCACGGCGCCGCCGGCAACCAGCGCACCCGATCTGGGACCCGTCAAAGTAGGCATCGTCACCACACTCGAGGGCCCGTTCGTCGCTCCCGGCGAGGACGGGATCCGGGGCGTCTACTTGGCCGCCGCAGAGTGGGGTGGGGACAAGGACGGCAATGGAGCCGTCATCGCGGGTAGAGAAGTCGAGTTCTTTGTGGAAGGCACCGACGCCTCTGCCGAGAAGGCCCGCGACAAGATGCGCAAGCTCATCGAAGAGGACAACGTGGACTTCATCGTTGGCCCGCTGTCGGGAGATGAGGGCATCGCCACGGCGCGCTACATGCGGACCGTGACCGGGAAGACCGTGCTCAATGGGACTTCCGCCGCTCAGGACACGACCCTCGACCCGGAGATACAGTCCGACAACTTCTTCCGGTTCTCGACGGACGGCGTTCAATGGCAGGCAGGTCTCGGCGACTACGCGTATGGCACCAAGGGCTACAAGTCGATGGTCACCATCGGCGAGGACTACTCCTTCCCGTACAGCCAGGTGATGGGTTTCATGACGGAGTACTGCCGTGCTGGTGGTCACGTCGTGGAGAAGTTCTGGACTCCGATCGGAGCCACCGACTACAGCTCTGTGATAGCCGCCATCCCCGAGTCCGTTGATGCCATCTACGTGGCACTCGGCGGCAACGACTCCATCAACTTCCTGACTCAAGCACTCGACTTCGGCCTCGACAAGCCTCTGGTGGGCGGGTCGATCACCACCGACCAGTCGGTGTTGGGTACGGACGTTCCGAGGATCAGGGAGCGGGTCATCGGGACCCCGGCTGCTGGCCCAATCGCCGACGACAACAGCGACCCGGCATACGCGGCGTGGGTCGACGCCTATCTGGCGTTGTTCCCAGAGAGCGAACGTTTCCCGCTGCCGTCGCTGTTCGCGCATGGCTATTACGTGAATGCGAAGGCCGGATTCCTCGCGTTGGAGCAGGTTGGCGGCGATTTGTCGGACAACCAGGCGGCATTCCAGAACGCCCTGCGCGCCCTGGAGTACGACTCGCCGACGGGCCCGGTCCACGTCGATGGACACCAAAATGGCGTAGCAGACATCTATGTCACCGAGGTTGCCGAAGCAGCAGACGGCACGCTCTTCAACAAGCTGGTCCTGGTGGCGAATCAGGTCAACCAGACCCTTGGTGAGGACGAGTCGTCCTTCACCGCGCAAGGCGGTCCGACAAGGGAGAACCCGAGCTGTCCGTGAGCTCGCATACCGCGTCCGAAGCTGGTGCCCCCGCCCTGTCTCTACAGGGCGTGGGGCGCCGCTTCGGCGCGCTCGAGGCGGTCAAGAATGTGACCGCCGACATTCCTGCGGGTGAGCGCAGGGCAGTACTTGGCCCGAACGGGGCTGGAAAGACGACGCTCTTCAACCTCATCGCAGGCGACTACTTCGCGACCTCGGGAACCGTCCGCCTCTTCGGGGAGGACGTGACCAACACGCCACCCCATAAGCGAAGCCGGATGGGATTGGCCCGCACCTATCAGACGTCGCTTCTCTTTGGAGGGCTCTCGGTCGCCGACAACCTCTATCTGGCTTCGCTGGGCGGCGACAATGGGCGTTTCGGTTTGGTGAGACCGGATGCTGACGACCGCCACCGCCGGAAGGCTGTGGAGACGGCCGGCGGGCTGGGGATGACCGACGTCATCGACGTGATCGTCGGCGACCTGTCCCACGGCCAGCAGCGTCAGCTCGAGCTGGGTATGGCGCTGGCATCCGAGCCGCGGCTCGTGCTCCTCGATGAGCCGGCCGCCGGTCTCTCGGCGTCGGAGCGGCAGGATCTGCTTGGCACTCTCGACCGTCTTCCCAGAGACATCACAATCGTTCTGATCGAACACGACATGGACGTTGCCCTGCAGGCGGTAGACGTGGTCACTGTCATGAACAATGGGGAAGTGCTGGCCGAGGGCACCCCGGAGGAGATCCAAAGGGACCAGCAGGTGCTCGACATCTATCTGGGACATGGACGTGAGTGAGCATCTCCTCGAGATCGCCGACGTTCACGTCTACTACGGGCGGAGCCACGTTCTCCATGGCGTGGATCTTGCCGTCGGTATCGACGAGCCGGTGTCTCTCATCGGACGCAACGGCATGGGCAAAACCACGCTGTGCAGCGCCATCATGGGGCTGGTACCGATCGAGGCCGGCCGAATCGCTTTCGATGGAACTGATTTGGCCGGTCGCAAACCTCACCACATTGCTGCTTTGGGAATCGGCTACGTGCCCCAAGGCCGGCGCATCTTTCCTTCGCTGTCTGTGCAGGAGCACCTCAAACTCGTCAGCGGCCGCAATGCAGGCCGGTGGGACATCGACTTCGTTTATGACCTCTTTCCGCCTCTTGCGGTCCGGCGGTCCAGCAGGGCAGGCTCGCTTTCTGGCGGGGAACAGCAGATGCTCGCCATCGCCAGGGCGATGTTGCTCAACCCTCGTCTGCTGCTCATGGACGAGCCGTCGGAAGGTCTTGCACCCGTCGTGGTGGCACAGCTCGAGGAGGTCCTGCGCGATTTGGCGAGCGAAGACATCGGGCTTCTCCTCGTTGAGCAGAACCTGGCTGTTGCGACGACCGTATCGACCCAGGTCGCGGTGATGGTCGGCGGGCGCATCGCCCTCGAAACCACTTCAGAGCAAATGCTGGCGGATGAGGAAACTCAGCGGCGCTATCTCGGCGTCGGATACGACCGGCATTCCAAGAAGGAGGCATAGACCATGGCCACCGTGGTGCTGTTGGGAACGCTGGACACCAAAGGTATCGAGTACGACTTCATGCGATCGCGCGTCTCTGAAGCCGGATGCGACGTCATCCTCGTCGACGCGGGCTCGCTCGGAGAGCCCAAGGCCTCGCCGCAGGTCACTGCCGCGGAGGTTGCCACGGCGGGGGGTGCGGTCCTCGCCGACCTTGCGGCTGCCGGCGACCGCGGGGCGGCCGTCGAGGTGATGGCCAGGGGTGCAGGTGAGGTGCTACGTCGGTTGCACGAGGAAGGCAAGCTGGACGGAGTTTTGGGCATGGGCGGATCAGGCGGCTCATCGCTGATCAGCCAGGCGATGCGTGTGCTTCCGGTGGGCACACCGAAGCTGCTGGTGTCGACGATGGCATCCGGAGACACCCGACCGTATGTCGGTACCAGCGACATCTCGATGATGTACTCGGTGGTCGACATTGCAGGCATCAACGAGATTTCGGAGCGGATACTGTCCAACGCTGCTGCAGCCATTGCCGGCATGGCGAATGCTCATGCCGACTACCACCCAAAGGCCGGCGCCAAGCCGCTGATCGGCGGCACCATGTTCGGTGTGACCACACCGTGTGTCACCGCCGCCCGCGAATGGCTCGAGGACCACGGTTATGAGGTCCTTGTCTTTCATGCCACCGGAACCGGTGGGATGTCGATGGAGGCGCTGATGGCAAGCGGCTACATCACCGGCGCCCTCGACATCACCACGACCGAGCTCGCCGACGAGCTGGTCGGAGGTGTGCTGTCGGCCGGTCCCGCTCGGCTCGAGATGGCAGGATCGTTGGGAATCCCCCAAGTCGTTTCACTTGGTGCCCTCGACATGGGGAACTTCGGGCCGATCGATTCGGTGCCGGAGAAGTTTCAGGCGCGGAACCTCTACAAGCACAATCCGACCGTGACACTCATGCGGACGACAGCAGCGGAGTGTGCCGAACTGGGGCGGATCATCGCCGCCAAGTTGAATGCGGCGAGCGGCCCTTTGACACTGTTCATTCCTCTGCGAGGGGTTTCTGCGATTTCCACCGAAGGCGGAGTCTTCCACGACCCCGAGGCGGATGCCGCGTTGATCGGTGCGTTGCGCGCCGGGCTCGACGAGTCGGTTGACGTCGTGGAGATGGATACCGACATCAACGACCCTGCTTTCGCGGTCGCCATGGCGCAACAGCTCGATTCCCACTACCGGGCGTGGTCGGCCGCCCATGGCAAGGGAGACGGACGATGAAGGGAGAGAGAGAATGACAGGTGATGAGGCACTGAGACGCCTGCGCCAGGTGGTGGATCGAGGCGGGGTGATCATCGGCGCAGGGGCAGGCACCGGTATCTCTGCCAAGTGCGCGGAGGCTGGTGGAACCGACCTGATAATCATCTACAACTCGGGGCGCTATCGCATGGCCGGTCGCGGTTCCCTGGCCGGCCTCATGCCCTACGGAGACGCCAACGCAATCGTTATCGACATGGCGAGCGAGGTGCTACCGATCGTCCGCGATACCCCTGTGCTGGCAGGTGTATGCGGCACCGACCCGTTCCGCCTCATGGGTACCTTCCTCGATGAGGTGGCGCGCACCGGATTCGCCGGTGTGCAGAACTTCCCAACCGTGGGGCTCATCGACGGCAAGTTCCGCAAGAACCTCGAAGAAACCGGGATGGGATATGGCCTCGAGGTCGACATGATCCGCCAGGCTCACGAGATGGGGCTCCTGACGACGCCCTACGTGTTCGATGAGGACTCGGCCCGCGCCATGGCCGCGGCCGGCGCCGATGTCGTTG
The DNA here is from genome assembly GCA_964538725.1 of uncultured Acidimicrobiia bacterium. Lineage (GTDB taxonomy): Bacteria > Actinomycetota > Acidimicrobiia > Spongiisociales > JAOTWH01 > CAZIEQ01. Next base: position 7,412 of record CAZIEQ010000008.1, read on the forward strand.
TGGCTCACATGGGCCTGACCACCAAAGGCTCGATCGGTGCGGACACTGCGTTGACGTTGGAAGAATCAGCAGAACGAGTTCAACAGATTCGAGATGCAGCTGCCGGCGTGCGGGACGACATCATCGTGTTGTGCCACGGCGGGCCTATCGCAGAACCGGAAGACGCCCAGTATGTCGTCGCCAACACCGACGGGGTGGCAGGCTTCTTCGGAGCGTCGAGTATGGAGCGCCTTCCGACCGAGACTGCCATGACTGAGAACATGAAGAGGTTCAAGCAGATCGCCCGATCCTGAGCTGTGGAAGCCCGCGAGCATCGCCGCCGAGAAAGGAGTTCGAACAATGGCTGACGAAAGCAAGGTCCTCAAGCAGTTCTTGGGTGATGACGACTTCCCCATCGATTGGGATACTGAAGAGGAGAAGGGTTTGTTCTGGGTCTACGACGACCTGCATTGCCCTCAGCCCCTGTCTCCCATGTACTTCGATATCGGAGGCTGGTGGCTCACCTGCGACCACATGTTCCGGCGTTTTGGCACACCTTTCGCCGCGGACTGGATCGCCAAGAACGTCAACGGATATCTGTACACAGCCGCAGTCCCCGCCGACCCCGATTTCGCCATCGAAGCCATGGAGTACGGGAATCGCTACGTGGCGAGGGTTCCCAAGGACGATCCCGGCTACGCAGCGACGATCGGCACATATCTGAATGCGGTGCTGCCTACCTACGGGTTGCACTTTGCAGACTGGTGGCGTGACCGGCTGGTACCGGAGATGAGGCGCAACTTCGACTACCTGGAGGGCCGGATCGACCGTTGGGAGGAGATCTCCCTCATGGAATGGGCGACGATCCTCGAGGATGCGATGGACATCCACGACCGCCACTGGAAGATCCACTGGATGCTCAACTTTGCGCAGCTCAGCGCGACACTCAACCTCCGAGCGGTCATGGAGGAGACTCGGGGGGCAGTGGACGAAGAGCTCCTCGGCCGCCTGCAGAACTCCGCCGAGGATCGCAACTGGGACTCGATCGAAGCCCTGTGGAAGATGAAGGAAGAGGTCAAGTCGGACGCCGAACTCTCAGCGGCGTTCGGCCGGGAGACCGGCACCGACGTACTGGCAGCGCTCGAAGCCAGCGAACGGGGGCGTGCCTTCATCGCCGCCAGACTGCGGCCCTACCAGGGTGAGTTCGGCTGGCATGCGGTGTGGAGTCACGAATTCGTGTTTCCCACCCGGTACGAGGAAGCAACTCCCGTCCTCGAGGTCATCAAGGGGTATCTGGAGACCGACTACGACTATCCGGCAACCGTCGCTCACCTTGCCGAAGACATCGAACAGGCCTCGGCACAGCTTCTCGAAGGACTCGAGGGTGAGCACCTGGAGAAGATGCGGGCGGCCAATGAGATAAACCTCAAGATGGCGCCGTTGACGCCTGACCACCACTTCTACATCGACCAGGGCACCAACGCACACCTGCGGCTGGTGCTCATCCAGATCGGCAAGAAACTGGTGGAATTGGGGGCGCTCGATGACCCGGAAGACGTCGTCCAACTGAAATACAACGAGTTGCGGGTCCTGGTTGGAGATCCCGGGGGCATGGACGCCAAGACGGTCGTGTCGCAGAGGAGGGATGAGCGGGAGGCGTCGTATGCGATTCGTCCCAAGGACTGGATTGGGACGGCGACCGAGTCCCAACTCGAGTTCCCCTACCTGGGGTTGTGGGGGTTTCCCGACAGGCTGTACATGGAGCAGGCCGAGGCCACCGATGAGGTTCACGGGCTCGCCGCCTCTCCGGGGGTCATCGAGGGAGTGGCAAAGGTCGTGTTGACTGTCGACGAGTTCGACAAAGTCGACAAGGGCGACATTCTCGTATGTCAGATGACCAACCCGGCATGGGTGGTGCTGTTCACCAAGATCAAGGGCCTGGTGACCGATGCCGGCGGCACGGTTTCCCACCCGGCAGTGCTCAGTCGCGAGTTCGGCATCCCGGCGGTGATCGGAACATCGGTCGGCACGACTCGCATAAAGAGCGGAGACCGGTTGCGTGTAAACGGTTCGACGGGGGTTGTCCACATCCTCGCAGACGACTACCAGGAGCGTGACAAACCGACTTCGGATCTGTTCACGACATGACGCAGCCGAGCCGTCGTCCCACAGATCCTGTCGCCCGCAGCGTGCTGTCCGAACAGGTGAAGGACCGGATCCTGCAATGGATCCTCGAAGGGGAGCTGGCACCCGGGTCTCGCATCGTCGAGACCCGGGTGGCTCGAGAGCTGGGCACGAGTCAGGCCCCGGTGCGGGAGGCATTGCGTGACCTGGCCACCCTCGGCATCGTTGAGATGCAGCCGTACCGCGGAGCACGGGTCTCCCGCCCATCCAAAGAGGAGCTGACCGAAGCGATGGTCGTCCGTGCCGAGCTGGAGGCACTGGCGGCACGTCTGGCGGCCGTCAGCATCTCCGAGGAGTGCTTTCAGGAGCTGGGGGGTCTGCTCGATGAGATGACGGACGCCGCCCGCAGGGGCGACGCTCATGAACACGCCTTGAAGAACGCCGAATTCCACGGAACCGTCGTTCGCGCTTCGGGGAACAAGACGCTGGAGCGCAACTGGAGGATGCTGGAGCCTTTCTCCAGGACCTATCTGACGGCGTCGACACCGGGCACCGATCTCAATTGGCTGGCCAAACGGCATCTCGAGATAATCGACGCCCTTCGTGACGGCGATCCGGACCGCGCGGCCGATGTGATGCGTAAGCACGCCGCCGAGGCGGCGGCCACGGTATCGGCCATCGACGACTTCGACGCTGATGGGCGTGGCGCGACCGATGAGGCTCCTTGACCCGATGACCCGTGTTGTGGACCTTTGGTCCGAAGTGGTGTGGTTTGAGGACGCCGACTGCATCGATGTTCGGATAGCGGGCGGCAAGGGTGCGAGCCTGGCTGTCATCGCCGCCGCCGACTTGCCTGTGCCGCCCGGCTTCGTCGTGCGGGCCGACGCTCTCGAAGCATGTCTCGACGAGCGGGGCACCGTTCGGAGTGTTCGAGCCTTGCTGTCGCGTATCGACTCCGACGCTTCTGCATCCGCCGTAGCACCCCAAGTGCAGGCTCTGGTATTGGAGGCATCGCCCCGAGGCGACCTGGTGGAGTCCATAACGACGGCGTACCGGAAGCTGGGTGAAGCGGTACCGGTGGCGGTGCGTTCGAGCGCCCGGGCCGAAGACAGCGAGGCGGCGAGCTACGCGGGTCAGCAGGAGACGTTCCTCAACGTGTATGGGATCGACAAGGTTCTCGACGGCGTCTGCCGGTGTTGGGGCTCGTTCTTTGCGGAACGAGCACTGTTCTACAGGCGGCTGAAGGGTTCACTGGAAGACCTCGGGATGGCGGTCGTTGTACAGCGCCAGCTCCATCCGAGCAAAGCCGGTGTGCTGTTCACGATCGATCCGGTCCGCCGCCGGCGTGACCAGATGGTCGTCGAGGCGGCTTGGGGACTGGGCGAATCGGTCGTCTCCGGCCTGGTCATCCCCGACCACTATGTGGTGCGTCGCGACGGGACTCTGAAGAACGCCCAGGTTGCACTCCAAAGTGCGGAAATCGTGCACGCGGACGGCGGTGGAACCGAGACGGTACCCGTGGAGCCGGAACGAGCCGGTTCGCAGGTGCTGTCCAAGGATGAACTCCATCAACTCGCCTGTCTGGGTCGCAGGCTGGAAGATGTATTCGGTCTTCCCCAGGACATCGAATGGGCCATTGAAGACGGCCGGGTGTATCTGCTTCAGTCACGGCCGGTCACAGCATGAAGGCGCCCCGTCGGAACCATTGATCGACGGCCACGATACGCGAGGAGAAAGGACCGATATGTTGCAGTTGTCGGAGGAGATGTCGGCAGGTTCGGCCCGCCTCCGCATCGACGTGTATGGCGGCGCTCCGGTCGAGCATGTCCTCGCCGACATGAGTTTCCTCAACTACCGACTGGCCGATGTGAGGCTGGAGTCCGGCGTGACGTTGGACCGTCCAGACATCGTGTGGCACCGCGACGAAGACCCCGTCGGTGTCACCTACACCGACGGGGTCTTCGAGTTCTTCGGTGATTGGGCCGCCGGGCCCCTCCAGAAGGTCGTCGTCACCATGCTGGCGTTGCGGATGGAATCCGCCGGTCTGCACCCGTTTCACTCTTCAGCGGTTCGCTACCGCGACCAAACCATCATGTTCCTGGGCGGCGAGTCGAACCATGGAAAGAGCATGGCCCAGATAGAAGCGTGTCGACGAGGTGCCCGCCTGGTTTCAACTGAAACCACCGTCACCGATGAGGAAGGCTGGGCGGTGATGGGCTCCAAGGACGTCTTCCTCAAAACGCGTGCGAAGGGAACGGAGCGCGCAGACAAGGCTGCTCCCAGCCAGGGGGTGGTGAAGTTCTTCGGTGAGATGCCGACGTGGGAGATCCATTCCGAACCGAGCAACGTCGACGTCGTCGTCGTCCCCGCGATCGACGGCAACTACGACGCCAGCATCGTCGACATGATTCCATTCGAACGCGAGTTTCAGACATTCCACTCGGTACAGAATTACTTCCTCCTCAACGAATTGCTGGCCGGTGGGATACCGATGCCGCTGGTCGATACAGAGCAACTCCGCAAAGCGAGGACGCGGTTCGTGCACCGCTTCAGCGAGCGCCCTTACTACTTCGTGCGTGCCGGCACCCCGCAGGTGCTCATGGATGAAGTGGATCGGGTGCTGTGAGGTAATGATCGATATGCCGGTCATCACAGGGGCCGGACGGTGAGTGGGTTCCGGTACACCCGGCCGGAGACCGCTGCCGAGGTGCTGGCACTGCTGAAGGAGCACGGCTCCGACGCCCGCCTGCTGTCAGGAGGGACTGACCTCATCGTGGGGATTCGCAGAGGAACAGCCAGACCCCGCCTCGTCATCGACCTGAAACGAGTGGCCGAGCTGCAGCCGGAGATCTCGTATAGCGGCGCGATATTGACAATCGGCGCGTCGACCGTGCTCACCGACATCATCGACGATGAGCGGGTGCGGCGGCATTTTCCCGCCCTGGTGGAGGCTGCGGGGACGGTGGGCTCGATACAGATCCGCAATCGGGCAACCGTTGCCGGCAACATCTGCAACGCCTCACCGGCGGCCGACACGGCCCCTGCCCTGCTCGTGTACCGAGCCAAGGTCAATGTCATGGGTCTCACCACGAAGCGACAAGTGCCGCTCGATGATTTCTTCGTCGGGCCGGGGACCACGATCCTGCACCCCGAGGAGATCGTCACGTCGATAGAGCTTCCCCTGCCGAATCGACCCGTCGGTGCCGCCTTCGAAAGAATGACGCGGCGTCGTGGTGTGGACCTGGCCACGATCAGTGTCTGTTGTCTGGTCGACTCGGCCGGACCCACGCTGTTCGCCTTCGGCGCTGCCGGGCCGCGTCCCTTGCTGGTGGCAGACATGAGTGGTCGGCTGGCCAGCGGCGAGGCGGGCGAGCAGGAGAGAGAAGAGATATTGAGCGGACTCGTGTCTGACACGAGTCCAATCACCGATGTGCGGGCGGGTGCCGAATACCGCCGGGCGATGCTGCTGGTCTTGAGCAGGCGGGCGCTGCAGTCGGCAATCGACCGAGCTGGGGAATGGGATCATCCATGAGGTCGGCAGAGGCACCGATGACGTTGACGGTGAATGGGCACCTCCACCGCATCGATGTGGCATCTCACCACACACTGCTCGATGTGCTGCGCAACCGGCTGGATCTGACCGGAACCAAGGAGTGCTGTGCTGAAGGTGAGTGCGGGGCGTGCACCGTCCTGGTAGATGGACGCGCGGTGAATTCATGTTTGATGCTGGGCCTGGAAGCCGACGGGTGCCAGGTGACCACCATCGAGGGACTGGCTTCCGCTGGAAGCCTCAGCCCGCTGCAGGAAGCTTTTCTGCGGGAGGGTGCGGTCCAGTGCGGTTTCTGCATACCCGGCATGGTCATGTCGGCCCATTACCTCCTGCAACGGATTCCGCGGCCATCACCAACCGATGTTCGAGAAGGCCTTTCTGGAAACTTGTGCCGGTGTGCCGGCTACGGGCGGATCTGCAACGCGGTACTTGCGGTCGCGAAGAGAAGAGACGGATGAGTGCTACCCGAATCGGTGAGTCGCCGCGACGTGTCGGCGGATACGAGCGAGTCACCGGAGCGCAACGGTACATGGCGGACCTTCGTCTCGAAGACATGCTGCACGTCAAACTCGTGCATGTCGACTGCGCCCATGCGCGGATAAGAGCTATCGACACCGTGCAGGCGCGTCGCATCGAGGATGTTCGTTTCATCATGACGGCGGCCGATCTACCACGACCCGTTCCACGTTTCGGGCCGAGCTATCAGGATCGGCCTGTCCTGGCGGTGGAAGAGACGAAATACCATGGTGAGCCCGTTGCCGCCGTGGCCGCCGAAACAAGCGACGCCGCCGCAGCCGCGGCAGCCATGGTCCGCGTGGATTACGACGAACTTCCTGCGGTGGTCACGGTGGCCGGTGCCATCGACTCCCAGTCGACGCTCGTGCAGGATCCGGCACTCCGTCCGGACGATCCCCTCGGCGCTACCAACGTTCTGCGTGAATGGCACTACGGATGGGGAAACGTCGACGACGCCCCGGCGGATCTGACCATCGAGAACCACTACTCATTTCCGATGGTCACCCACTTCGCCATCGAGCCGCACGTTTTCATGGCGGCGCCCGAGGAAGACGGGGTGGTCATCTGGAGTGCCATCCAGCACCCCTACCTGCTGCAACGTGTTATCGCCACGATGCTGGATCTGCCGGTAGCCAAGGTGCGTGTCATCGCGCCGGATCCCGGCGGCGGTTTCGGCGGCAAGGGATATCCGAAATATGAACCGTTGCTGGCTTTGCTGGCGCTGAGAACGGGCCGTCCCGTCAGGCTGGTACTGACTCTGGAAGAAACATTCCAGGCGGTGCGCCGCTCGTCGTGTGAGGTGCGTGTGCGGACCGGGTTCGACAGTGGCGGAACCATCGCGTTCCAAGACATCGAAAGCAACTTCCTGATCGGCGCATATGTGGATGTTGCGGCCCGGGTCGTCGGCAAGAGCAGCTATGCCGCATGCGGACCGTACCGGGTACCTCATGCCCGTATCGTGGCTCGGGCGCTGTTGTCGCACACGACGCCGAGCACCGCCTTTCGCGGCTTCGGGACTCCGCAACATTCGTGGGCGGTCGAGTCTCAGATGGACGAAGCTGCGCGGCGTTTGCATGTTGATCGCCTGGAGATTCGGCTGCGCAACCTGGCAGAGCGGGGCGACGATGTGATTCCCGGAGATACCCCGGCCGACGGCAACTGGGCTGAGGTGCTGCACAAAGCCGCCGAGGCGGTGGGATGGGAGACCCCGCTGGGGGAGAGCCGTGGGCGTGGCATAGCAGTGGGTATGAAGGCGTCGGCCACCGCAGGAGCTTCGTATTCCATCGTTCGCTTGCACTACGACGGCAGCGTGTCCGTAGTCGCGGGTACATCGGACATGGGCCAGGGGGCGCGCACGGTGGTGTCCCAGATCGTGTCGCATGAGCTCGGTGTGCCACTGGGACGGATCATGGTGGTGATGGGTGATACGGCCACCGTTCCCTTCGACTATTCGACGTCGGCCAGCCGCTCCACCGTCTACATGGGACGGGCTGTTCTCAACGCTTGCCTGGATATCAAGGCCCAGCTCGAGAACCTGGCCGTCGACAGGTTCCTGCTGTCGCCGCAGGAAGTTTCAGTCGACCGCGACGTCATTCGACTTGGGGATCGGGAGCTGAACTTCGTCGAGTTCCTGAAAGAGTGTTTCGGGCCTGTCAGGGGTGAGGTGATCGCGGTCGGGGCCTATCGGGGAGAATACGTTCCCGGCCATCCCCTGGGCGGCAGCCCTTCGTTCTGGGAAGTCAACTGCACCGCGGCCGAAGTCGAGGTCGACAGCGAAACCGGTGAAACCTTGATCAAGAAGTTGGTAACGGTGGGAGACATCGGCAAGGCGATCAACCCCCAGCACGTCGAGATGCAGGATGAGGGTGCGGCTGTCATGGGTTTGGGACACACATTGATGGAGCACCTGATCCTCGACGAGTCGGGTCGAATCGTGAATCTGGGTGCGCTGGATTACCGGATACCGACGATCAAGGACTTCCCCGCGGAGACCTACTCGATGGTCGTCGAGAACGAGGATGGACCGGGACCTTATGGGGCGAAGGGAACCGGGGAAGGGGGCCTTCTGGCCACCGCGCCGGCCGTTGCCTCGGCGGTGAGTGAGGCCACCGGTGTGGTCATCCGTGATCTGCCTCTGACACCTGAACGTATATGGCGAGCCATGGTGGAGAGAAACCAATGACTGCATACAAGGAGGTGGGCCCCGTCGCGGACCTGCCGAACAGCCAGATCGTCGAGGCTGCACGCCTGGTGCGCCGGGGCCGCACCTACTCGCTTGCCACATCACGCTTTCCGGGGATGCCCCTCTTCCCTGGTCATCCACCATTCCAGGTGACGTCGTATCGGACACCGGCTGGGCTTCGTGCCGAAGGTGCCCAACCTTGGGGTCCACCCAACGATGCGGGCTTGGGATACATGGCTGAGGTGGTCTCCGCGACGTCGCATTCGGGTGCCCACATCGATGCTCTTGCCCACATGACCGTCGGGCCCGACAACCACTGGTACGGGGGTGGAAACACGGCCGAGCATCTCACCGATTGGGGCCCCACGGTCGGGGATGCCGAGAAGCTCCCCCACTTCTTCACCCGCGGAGTTCTTCTCGACGCTGCGGGGTTCCGCGGCGTCGATGCGCTTCCCGCTGGATCCGCGGTTGGAGATGACGAGATGCAGGCGATCGCCAACAGCGAAGGTGTCGAAGTCCGGCCCTGGGACGTCGTCCTGGTTAGAACCGGGTATCTGGCGTTCTGGCCGGATGCAGACAAGATGGCGGAACACAAAACACCCGGTCCCGATTTGTCCGCTGCTGAGTGGTTGCTCGAACACGGTGTCGTTGCAACGGGGACCGACACCGAGACCTACGAGGTTCAACCGGCTCCACTGCGGGGGACTCCGGCCAACCCGCAGCCGGTGCATACGAAACTGCTCATCGAGAACGGGGTCTATCTGATGGAGAGCATCTTCCTCGAGGAACTGGCCCTCGACCGTGTCTACGAGTTCCTATTCGTGGCTCTGCCGGTGAAGATCCGCGGCGCAACGGGTTCGATGATCGACCCGCTGGCGGTCATCTGATGCCTGCCTCGATGCGAGCACTGGTCGTTACCGGACCGAGCGAGTTCTCGATCGAGTCCGTCGCCCGGCCCCAACCGGCACGTAACGAAGTGTTGTGTCGGGTCAGGGCGGTATCGATTTGTGGCACCGATTCCCATCTCATCAGAGGTGACTATCCGGGTTTCTGGCCGCCCGAGTTTCCGTTCATACCGGGCCACGAATGGGCCGGGGAGGTGGTGGAGATCGGCCCGGGAACCGACATGCTCGGCTGGTCGGTGGGGGACCGAGTGGGGGGGACCTCACACGATGCGTGCGGATTCTGCCAACAATGCGTCGAAGGCCGATACAACCTCTGTGAGAACTATGGGAAACCGGGGCTCCACAGACAGTACGGGCACAATTTTCAGGGCTCCTACGCTGAATACGTTGTGCATGGGGTCAAATCGGTGTTCCACCTGCCCGACGGGTTGAGTTTCGCTGCGGGTGCACTGCTCGATCCGGCGTCGATCGCGCTGCACACGGCAAACAGAGGTGGGGTTCGGGCCGGCGATACCGTCGCCGTGTTCGGTCCGGGTCCTATCGGTTTGCTCGCCGCGGAGGCCGCCAAAGCGTGCGGGGCCGGCCGCGTAATCGTCGTTGGTCGGGGATACCGCCTCGACAAGGCTGGAGATATGGGCTACGAAACGATCGATTACACCGCCGAAGATCCGGTGGTCGCGCTTGTCGAGCGCACCGGAGGTCTCGGCGCCGACGTGGTTCTCGACTGCGCCGGTGTACCCGACTCATTCCGGTGGAGTCTGGCTGCCCTGCGAAAGGGCGGCCGCTGTGCCGCCGTCGGCATTCCCATCGAAGAGGTTGCCCTGTCCCTGCAGGACCTCGTCCTCTACGAGAAGGAGCTTGCCGGCGTCAGAGCAACCGCGGGGGAGATGGTGCATGTGCTGCCACTGGTTGCAGACGGGCGGATCAGGGTGGCGGAGCTGCTCACCCACCGGTTTCCCCTGGAGGATTTCGGCTTGGCTCTGGACACGTTCAACGAACGCCGCGACGGGGCACTCAAGGTGATCGTCGAGCCCTAGCGGACGGTGCGGCTCCGGCGGATGCTTTCCTCACAGGACCTCCAAGTGTGATGCGATTCTGCCAAGGGCCGCCGGATCGAACGGCGCGGAGAACTGGGCGATGAGATGGTGCGCCCCAGCGTCTCGATACCTTGCAGCCAGCTCGGCGAACTGTTCCGGATCACAGTCCGCTTTGGCCTTGACGGACACTTCGATTGCTGCGGGGTCGCGACCAACCGCGGCACAGTGTGCCGCCAGCACATCGATCTTGTGACTGAGCTCGGCGGGCTCCCCGCCGGGGAAGTTCCACTGATCTGCCCAACGGGCGGCGATTTTCAGGGTCCTTCGCTCTCCCTTGCCACCTATCACGAGTGGTGGCCGCGGCCGTTGCACCGGTTTGGGCTCACATCGGGCCTCATGCAGCGTGTAGTAGTGCCCTCTGAACGTGACTGCTTCTTCACCGAAGAGGCGGTGGAGGACTTCGCACGCTTCCTCGAGCCTGTCGAAACGCTCCTTCAAACCGGGTAGCGGTATGCCGTAGCCTGCATGTTCCACCTCGTTCCATCCCGCCCCGAGGCCCACCTCGACCCGGCCCTCGGATATAACGTCGAGGGTGGCCGCCATGTTGGCCAATACAGCCGGATGGCGGTAGGTGTTGCCGGTGACGAGAACTCCCAGACGCAAGCGTGACGTTTGCCCCGTGAGGGCAGCCAGCAACGTCCAGCCTTCGAAACAGGGGCCGGTGGAGTCACTGAAGATGGGGTAGAAGTGATCGAAGACCCATCCTGTCGAGTACAGGTCGATAGCGTCGGCTTCCCGCCAGAAGTCGCGTAGCGTCGGCCAATCCGTGTGCTGGGGTCTGGTCTTGAACGAGACACGCATCTTTCCGCTCCCTTCTCTCGCCGTTTTCCTGATGGTCATGCTCGGTCGGTGTGGCTTGCTGGCGGGTGTAGCACCGTGGGGCCTCAAGTTCTGGGTGATGCAGGCGGGTTGCCGACGTCTCGGTCTGGGGGCTGCGGGCGCAGATGTGGCCTGAGGAACCACACCACGATGGCTGCCAACGTCAAGCCGGCTGCGGCAGACACCCAGGCGACTGTGAACGAGAAGTGCTCGGCGACGATACCAAGGAGCGGGGGACCGGCCGCAGCTCCAACGAAGATGCCGGTCTGGGTTATACCGGTGGCGGCTGCGGGAGCGGCCTCGTTGGCGGTGACAACCGAAAGTGTGAAAAGGCCAGACCAGCCCCATCCTCCGGCGAACGCCACCAACCCACCTGCGATCAGGGCGAGCTGACCGCCGGTGGCAATGGATGCCATCCCCAATGCACCCAGTGCCATCAGGAGGGCGACGCTGCTGAGTCCCGCACCTGACCTGCGGTCGACCCACCACCCCGAAGCAACACGAGTGATGATGCCGGCGAGGCTGCCGGCGGCAAGCAGGAGACCTGCCTTGGACTCGCTGATCCCGATGTCCACTGCGTAGCTGACGATGAAAGCTGCCAGAGCATTGATACCACCGATGCCAAAGGCGCCTCCGACGGCGAGAAGAGCGAGAACCCTGTTGGGGGACGCCGGAACGCTTTGACTCTTCGCATCGAATGTCACTGTGCGGATTGCCGGCGGAACATGGCGGGGTACCGCGGCTGCGGTCGCGAAGGCAAGAACGGAAACGGCGACGAATGCCCATCGCCACCCCACCGTCAGAGCCACCGTTGGCACCGCAAGCCCTCCCAGCATTGTCGCGATCGGCACTGCTGCATGCTTGATGCCAAACATCAGCCCGTGACGCCGACTGGGCACCGATCGGGCAATCGCCAGGTTGGCGGCCGGCTGTGCAACGGCTGCTGCCACTCCTCCGAGCGGGGAGAGAGCGCTCACTGAGGGAGGGGAGCGTGGCGTCCCCTCAATACAGATCATGATGATCCCGCTGCCGACAACAGCCGTCCGGATTCCCAATTGCCAACCGGTTCGCTCGATGATGCGCCCCATGAGGGGAGATGCTGCAGCCGACGCTGTGAAGAACAGCCCGATGAGGAGTCCAAGCGTGGAGATATCGATCCCCAGCTCCGCTCCCATTTGCACTGCCAGTGCTCCCGTCATGAAGGCGGGCATCACGGAGACGGTTACCGCGGCGATCGCCACCAGCGCCCCGTGCCACCAGATCGCCGAGATCCGCGGGGGAACGCTGTCCGCCGTGGCCGGCTCGTCCCTTTCGGCGTGGTGCGTGGAAGTGATCCCGTCGTTCAGTGAGCTGCAACCAGCTTGTCGTACAGTGCCTCGACGTTGTGGGTTTGGATGTGATCCATCATGTATTCCTGGCCCACATCGACGGGGTAACGATCGGCAAAGCTGATATTGCTGACACACTCGTCCCTCGACCAGCCCTTGGCGATACCGTCTGAGACCGCCGCCACCCATTCGCGTAGGAACGACCTCTGGACCTCGATGTAACTCGGTGTGGTGACCGGTCCGTGGCCCGGCACTATGTGATCGACATCCAGTGTCTGGATACGGTCGAGCGCATCCAGCCACTGGTCGATGTTCGATGTGTAGTGCCACGTCTGACATTCGCTGAAGATGGTGTCACCGGTGAACACGACTCTTTCCTCGGGCACATGAACGGCGACCTGGCCGGGGGTGTGGCCTGGTGTGTGCAGCAGCTCGAACGTGTGGCCACCGACATGCAATGTCAGGTCGGCAGAGAATGTGATCTCGGGACGGTTGGGATCTTCGAAGTAGGTGGCCTCGTCTGGAAACATCGGCAGTCCGGCCGGATCGTCGGTCGGTAACGCTTCTTTGGCGTACTCATAGGGATTCAACTCGGGAGTCACGACCATGAAGTTGTCGGCGACCCCAACATGGGATACCACCACTCCGGCACCACGGAAGTAGTAGTTCCCGAATATGTGGTCGACGTGGTGCTCGGTGTTTATCACGTACCGGATCGGCCCACGCTCCTCCGCCATATTCCTCATCTGCACCGCTTTCGACGGCAGCTGGGGCGTGTCGATGACAACGACACCATCTGAGGTCGTGACGAAGCTTGGGTTGCATCCACGGATGGTCGTTTCGGTGAATATGTTCTCTGTGACTTGTTCCATGGTCATTCTCTCCTCGAGGTGATCTTCGGTGTTAGACGTCGCGGGCGGCGTTTCATGAGTCCATCATTGGGTCGCGGTGAGGCCACCGTCGATCGTGAGGATCTGCCCGGTGATGAATGCCGAGGCGTCGGAGCAGAAGAAGACAGCGGCTCCGACGAGGTCAGCCGTCTCTCCAACTCGACGGAGAGGGATGCGGTTCACGATGCCCGCTCTGAAATCGGGATCATCGAGGAGCATGGCCACTTGAGGGGTGTCAACGAATGTTGGAGCTATGGCGTTGACTGTGATTTGGTGTTTTGCCCATTCGGTTGCCTGCTGGCGAGTGAGGGCATCGATGGCACCTTTGGCCGCAACGTAGGCCGAGTAGCCGGCGTTGATGCCGAGCTGGCCGCGTACAGATGAGATGTTGAGAACCCGCCCACCTCGATCTGCGGCGATCATTGCTCTTACCGCCGCCTGTGTCGGCAGGATCGAGCTGCGGACGTTGAGATCGAAGATCCAGTCCCATTCTTCTTGGGGGTACTCGTCTGCCGGGAAGAGGACGTTCCCGGCTCCGCCACCGACCGCGTTCACGATGATATCCACCCGCCCGAAACGCGCCAGCGTTTCGGTAATTGCCCGCTCGGCGTCCTCTCTCCGAGTGACGTCGGCTGTAACGACCAGCGCCTCCGAACCGGCGTTCTCGACCAGGCGGGCCGCCGCGGCGGCCTTGTCCGCGCTGCGCCCCACGATGGCCACCATGGCACCGGCTCCGGCGAGCCCTTCCGACAGGGCCGCTCCGATCCCGCCGCTCCCTCCCGGAATGACGGCGACCTTGCCGTCCAGCCGGAAGATGTCGAGAACACTCACCTGCTCGATCTCCGTTGCACCAGCTCGCGGACCGATTGCACAGTCTTGTCGACCGAGATGCCGTATTTGTCGAGGAGATCGTCGTTGGGCCCTGACTCGCCGAACGTATCGGCGAGACCGAGCCTCTTCACCGTCACGGGGTAGCGGTCGGCGAGTGTCTCGGCGACGGCACCTCCGAGTCCGCCGATCCTGGTGTGCTCTTCCGCGGTGATGACGAACCCAGTCCGTCGTGCCGCCTCGATGATCGCCTCTTCGTCGAATGGTTTGATGGTGGGCACGTGGAGGAGGTGCGCCTCTATTCCCTCTTCGGCAAGGATGGCGGCCGCTTGGGACACCCGAGTCGTGTGCACTCCGGTGGAGATCAGCGTCACGTCGTTTCCTTCACGCAACACGACCGCCTTGCCGAGCTCGAAACTATAAGTGTCGTCGAAGATGACCGGCGTCGCGGGGCGGGTGAGGCGCAGATAGACGGGGCCCTCGTACTCCGCGATGGCCCGGATCGCCAGCCGGGTCTCGATCTCGTCAGCAGGCGCGACCGTCACCATGTTGGCCATGGCACGCATGATCGCAACGTCGTCGAACATCAGGTGGGTCTTGCCCGTCATACCTGCAAGCAGGCCCGCGTAGCCGCCGGCGATCTTGACGTTGAGGCGGGGTTGCGCAATGAGAACGCGTATCGAGTCCAGCGCCCTGGCGACGGCAAAGCAGGCGAATGTCGATACAAAAGGTATGAAGCCGAGTGTGGCCATCCCTGCAGCCGCACCGAGGAGGTTCTGTTCGGCAATTCCCATCTGGAAGAACCTATCTGGGTGTGCAGCCTCGAAGATATCGGCGCGCGTCGAGCTGCCGAGGTCGCCGTCGAGGACGACGATTCGTGGATTCTCCCTCCCCAGCTCGGCAACTGTCTCGCCGAAAGCGACTCGGAGCGGCTGGCCCATGGCTGGAGTCATCGTGCGGCATCCGTTTCACCGAGTTCGGCGAGGGCGATCGCCAGCTCGTCGGAGGTCGGTACCCGGCTGTGCCAAGTGAAATCGTTCTCCATGTAGGAGACACCTTTGCCCTTGACGGTATGTGCCACAAGGGCGACAGGGCGGCCTGAGCTGCGCCGAGCTTCGGCGAGTACTTCGACGATCGCCACCATGTCATGGCCGTCGAACTCGGTCACCTCCCATCCGAAGGCTGACCACCGATCCACCAGTTCTGACCCCGTGTATGGAGGCAGGCGGTGGGTTTGCTCATCTCCTCTCCATCCGAACTGCTGGAGTTTGTTGTGGTCGATGATCGCCACGAGGTTGTCGAGCCGGTAGCGCGCGGCAACATGTGCACCTTCCCAGACGATGCCTTCGTTGCATTCGCCGTCACCCAGCATGACGAAGGTCGTGAAATCCTGTCGCCCGGCCTTGGCTCCCAGAGCGATGCCCACCGCCCCAGAGAATCCGAGGCCGAGAGAGCCTGAAGACATGTCCACCCCTGGGAGCAAGGTCATGTCGGGGTGGCCCTGAAGTCGGGAATCGATGGCGTCGAACGTCTGTAGCTCTGCGATGGGCAGGAATCCCCTCATCGCCATGACCGTATACAGGGCTATGGAGCTGTGGCCTTTGGAGAGGATGAACCTATCGCGGTCCGCCCAGGTGGGGTTTTGCGGCCGGATCCTCAGCACCTTGAAGTAGAGGGCGATGAGCAGGTCGGTTGCCGACAGGGGACCGCCGAGGTGGCCACCTTTGGCACGGGCGATCGCTCGCACGATGTGTGCCCGCGCCGCGCGGGCCAGGTCCTCCAACTCTCCGCCCTCGCGGCCGGCGATGCTGTCGCTCGTGTTCATGGCAGAACTCCTCGGGCACTACGGCGCGGTATCACCTGATGTCGTGGCCGTGCCGGGTTCGTAGGAGCCGGGTATGACCGGCGGGGAGAACACTGATACCAACTCCAGCGGCTCAGGCCCGAAGGACTCGGTGGCGTGCTCGACGCCGATCGGAATGAATACGGAAGTTCCCGGCTCGAGAGGTACGGTGCCTTGTGGTGTGACCAGCCGCCCCCGGCCGGACACGATGGAGATGGGTTCCTCCCGGCTGTCGTGGATGTGACGCGTGTGAGCGCATGTGCACGAGCGCGTGAGTGCGCTGTGCAAGTCAGGTCTCTGTCTTACGTATCTGTTTTTTCAAGCAGAAGACGGCATACGAGATCGGTCTCGGCATTCCTGCTG
>CAZIEQ010000009.1:0-23130 GCA_964538725.1 uncultured Acidimicrobiia bacterium
GGTTCTCCACATGTCTGCGGCAGGTAAGAGTATGCGATGTCGGCGATCTGACGCACCGGGCGGGCATGCCGCCCTTCACCAAAGGGTGTGGCCAGCCAGGTCTCGACGACCTGCCATGCCAGGGTCTGGCCGATCAGCCCGGCGCCCAGCGTCAGCACGTTGGCATGGTTGTGCTCGCGGCTGTTGCGGGCGGTCGAAAGGTCGTAGCAGAGGGCCGCCCGCACGCCGGGCACCTTGTTGGCGACCATCGCCGAGCCGATGCCGGCGCCGTCGACGATGATGCCCCAGGTGCATTCACCGGAAGCGACCTTCGCTGCCACCGCATGGGCATAGTCGGGATAGTCGACGGCTTCAGTGCTGTCGGTGCCACAGTCGTCGACTTCGTAGCCGGCTTCACGAAGCCTGAAAGCGATACGTTCCTTGAGAGGGAAGCCGCCGTGGTCGGCGCCGACGGCGATACGCGCCGTGTCCGCGGAGGCCGGTTCCGCCGGGTTACTGCTACCGGCCGGCGCGTCTCGGGGCACGACTTCTGTGACGACCCGGCGTACCAGGTCGCGCACTTCTTCCGGGCTGGGAACGGGCGGCACCCCCCGGACTCTATCTGTCCCGTCAACAGTGGCCGTGTCGCCCGGTGCGGCCCGCGAAAACCTGCTCTGTGGGGGCACCGCGCCGCCGGTATGCTCGCCTGCGATGCCCGACGACGCATTCCTCTGGGACACCAAGCGGGAACCAGCCACCGACATCTACGTGACCCTGCGCGAAGCAGAGGAGCTGACCGGTGTCAAAGCCTCCACCATCCGCAATTGGGCTCGCAAGGGCACCGTCCCCAGCCAGGTCCAACCCCGCCGCGACGGAACCCGCCGCCTGGTGGATCTATCTGCGGCCGCGGCCCGTGCCGCCCGCTCCTCACCACCACCGCCGCCACCCGCTGGAGACGTGCCGCTTCCCGAAGGCCATCTGCTGGTCCCGCTGGACGCCTGGGAGAAGATGCTGCTCCAGTTGGGCAACCTCTACCAGGCCGGTAGGGACCTAGCCGAGGCCCGCGAACGGGCGGCCAAGGCCGAGACAGAGGCCGCGTTCCTTCGGGAACGCCTCGCCGATATACGCACCTCACTGCCGGCTCATCCCGTGCCCCAGCCTCCCCCACCGCCGCCGGAGAGAGCAGTTGCGGAAACCGGTGGGTTGAAGGAGAAGGAGCGCCATCTGCCTCAACCGCGCTGGAAACGCATCTACCGGGCGTGGCGAGGAAAGTAGTCGCGCTGTTATCTCAGACTCGATCCCACACAGGTGACGACTGTGTAGGCCTGTCCACAGCAGCACGACCCGTCGAGCGGCGGCGGGGTGCCCGTTACCCTCCCCGAATATGCCGCCGCTGGTGAGAATCGAAGGGATCACTTTTTCCTACGGGCAGACCGTCGCCCTTCAAGACGTGACGGCGGTGATACCCACCGGGGTAACCGGGCTGGTGGGCGCCAACGGTGCTGGCAAGACGACCCTGCTGCGGATCCTCCTCGGCATCCTGGCCCCGGCGGCGGGGGTGGCGTCTGTTCTCGATGTGGCAGTGACGTCGAACCCGATGCCTGTGCGGCGCCGGGTCGGCTTCATGCCTGAGACCAAATGCCTTCCCCTCGACCAAAGCGCTGCCGACTTCGTCGCCTATTCGGCGGAGCTGGCCGGTCTGCCCGTCGGCATGGCACGGCGGCGCGCTTCAGACGTGCTCGGTCTGGTCGGGCTGGACGAGGAGCGTTTCCGCCCCATCAGCGGTTTCTCCACCGGAATGCGACAGCGGGCCAAGCTCGCTCAGGCGCTGGTCCACGACCCGGAGCTCGTCTTCCTCGACGAGCCCACCGCCGGCCTCGACCCCGAAGGCCGCGAGGAGATGTTGGACCTGATCGGAAGGCTGTCGGGTTTCGGGGTCAGCGTCCTCGTCTCGTCACATGTCCTCACCGACATCGAGCAGACCTGCGACTGGGTTGTGATGCTCGATGGGGGACGGGTTCTCCGCGAAGGTCCCATAGCAGGGTTCGAACGGCCGGATGTGGTCGAGATCGAGGTGATCGGCAACCCTGCGGCCGTAGCGGCAGAGCTGGAGAAGAGTGGGCTCGCCGTCGAGGTCGATGGCGACCGCCTCACCATCAGCGGCGATGACCCTTTCCACGCGGTGCGGAATGCACTGATCGTCGCCGGCGCCGGTGTCCATCGCCTGGGACGGGCCCGGGTGAGCCTGGAAGACGTTTACATGGGGGGAGCCGATGGCGACTGAGGGCCAGGTCTTCGACCTCGGATATCGCCGCTACGACGGTCCCCGGCTGGGGCGGGTCGCGACGACACTGGCAGTGGTGCGGGACGGTGTTCGCCGGGTGCTCGGGCTGAGGCGCCGGGCCCGGCGAAAAGTGCTGCCGTGGAGCCTCATCGTGGTCGCCTTCATGCCGTCGATCGTGTTCCTCGCCTTCGCTTTGATCGCCGGCGAGCTGGTTGAAGGCGAGATCTTCGGGCACGACACCTACTTCGATCTCACCCAACGGATCTCACTGTTGTTCGTTGCGCTGGCAGCTGGAGAGCTGCTGGTTCCCGACCGCACTTACGGCACGCTCCAGGTGTATTCGTCCCGGCCGGTGTCGGCGGATGAGTATCTGGCGGCCCGTTTCGGCGCCATGGGAGCAGCGGTTGCTGTCATCATGCTGGTTCCGCAGGTCTTTCTCTTCGTGGGCGGCGGTCTCCTCGCTTCGGGTGGTTTCCTAAACCACGTTTCCTCCGAATGGACGGTGCTGCCCCAAGTGCTCGCGGTGACGTCGGTGTATCTGCTGGCTCACGGCCCGCCTGCCCTCGCCATCGCCTCGATCACACCGCGCGCCTCGGTCGCCGCCGCAGTGTTCGCAGGCGTCATGCTGCTTTCGAGCGGGATCACCACCGGATTGGTCGACGAGGCCGGTGTCTCGGCAGCAGGGTTGGCGGCTTTCGAGCAACATCCCCGCTACGTCGCCGAGTGGATCTTCGGCTCGCACAACCACGTGTGGATCCCGCAGCGGGCCGGATATGACCCGTGGGTATCACTGGCCATCATCGGCGGTGTCGCAGTCGCTTGCGTCTTGTTCCTCCGCGCCCGCTACCGGAGTCTGCTGTGAGCGAGGCCGCCTGGGCCGACGACGCCACGATCGAAATCACCGATGTGGCCAAATGGTTCGGCCAGAAAGTCGCCGTCTCTTCCATCTCATGTGCGTTCGCCCCCGGGGTCACCGGGCTGTTGGGCCCCAACGGTGCCGGCAAGACGACGTTGCTGCGCATGGTGGCAGGCCTGCTGACGCCGTCTGAGGGAACGGTGAAGGTTCTCGGACACTCCCTGCGTCGCCGCCCGGCGGGTTACCGCGACGTCGGGCTGGTTCCCGAAGAGGATGCCGTCTACCCGTTCCTGACTGCGTGGCGATTCGTAGAACATTGTGCGGTGCTCGCCAGAACATCTGACCCCGGAGCAGCCGCCCGCCGTGCCCTCGAAGCGGTCGACCTCGTCGATGCGGCCCGAAGACGAGTCGGTGAATTCTCCAAAGGCATGCGGCAGCGGGTAAAGGTGGCCGCTGCGCTGGTTCACGATCCACAGATTCTGATACTCGACGAGCCGCTCAACGGCACCGACCCGGTTCAGCGAGCACGCCTCATCGACCTGTTCGAACAGCTCGCCGACGGCGGCCGCACCGTCATCGTCTCATCCCACGTTTTGGCCGAAGTCGAGCGCATGGCGTCGAGAGTCATCGCCATCGTCGACGGAAGGCTGGCGGCCGCCGGTGACATCACAGCCATCCGTGCCGCCATGACCGACATCCCATATCAGGTGCGCATAGACACCGACCGTCCCCATGATCTGGGTGCTGAGCTTCTCCGCATCTCGACCGCCAACGCAGTAGAGATCCGCCCCGGAGGCCTGATGGTCAGCACCGAGGACCTCAATGCTCTCGGCATGAGAATCCCTGCGGTGGCGGCGGACGTGGGAGCCCGCCTGGAAGGATTCGAACCTGCAGACGAGTCTTTGGAATCCGTGTTCCGCTATCTGGTGAAACGCCGGTGAAGGTTTCGCTTGCGATCGTGTCGGTCGCGCTGCGGCGAAGCCTCGGTGGCAAGCGGCCCTTCCTGGCGCTGCTCACCGCCCTGCCCCTGATCCGGCTGTTGGCTGCCGGCGAGGAGCCTGCATTCACCGTGTTCCACGAGTCGATGGCTTTCCTCATGATCCTCGTCCACCCGATCATCTGCCTGGTGCTGGGCGCCGCCACCCTGGGTGACGACAAACGCCACGAAACACTTTCGATCCTCATCACGAAGCCGATACGTCGCGGTGTCATCGTTGCCGCCAAAATGAGCGGCTCGGTGGCCGCCACGCTGATTCTGATGGCTCCTGCCAGCCTGGTGCTGATCGCGTTTTCCGGCAGTTCGGCGGAGCGATGGGACACTGCGGCACCGCTCGCCGTACTCCTCCTCCTCAACACGATCGGCTATGTCGGTGTCTTCGCCCCCCTCGGCTATGTGTTTGCCCGCGCCGTCTTCGCAGGGCTGGCATACATCCTCATCTGGGAAGCCTCCATCTCCTTCGTCGAAGGCTTGGCGCCCGCCTCCATATGGCGCATTGGGATGTCGGCCTACGTGAGCATGGTCGATGGGGTGCCTGCCGATGTGAGTGAGATTCTCGGCAGTGTCGCCGCCGGTGCCGGAGGCGCAGCCGCCAAGGCGGTGGCAGTGGCAGCCGCCGGCGGGCTGATGCTCACCGCCATGCTGATGAGACGCGACCTCGCCGGATCGACTGCTGGCTAACTTCGCGAGCCGTGACCGACACTCCACTCTCGTCGCGTCGCACGATGCGGCTGATGGGCCGAGCCGCGCTGATCGTCGGCAGCGGCGTTCTCCTCTCCCGGCTGCTCGGGCTGGCCCGCGATGTCGTGTTCGCCTCGGTGCTGGGAGCCGACCGCTTCACCGACGAGTATCAGGTCGCATTCATCATCCCCGACTTTCTCAACTATCTACTGGCGGGCGGGTATCTGGCGATCACCTTCATCCCGATCCTGTCCCGCTACCTCGCCGATGGGGACGAGCCGGGAGGGTGGCGGGCGTTTTGGACGATTGCCAAACCGATCACCGTCGTCATGACCGGGTTGGTGATCGTCGCCATGGCAGTCGCCGAGCCCGTCATCGACGCGGTTGTACCGGGATTGGAGCCGGATCAGGTTGCCCGCGCGGCCGAGATGACGCGCATCGTGTTGCCGGCTCAGGTGTTCTTCGTCATCGGGTCGCTGCTGATGGGGGTCCAGTATGCCAAGCACCGTTTCCTCATACCCACCCTGGCCCCGATCCTGTACAACCTGTTCATCATCGCGGGCGGAGTTCTCCTCAACCTGGGTAGCCGTGCCACCCCTGAAGGCTTCGCTTGGGGAGTGCTCGCCGGAGCCATCGTGGGAAACTTCGCCGTTCAGTTGTGGGGGGCGCGGCGGGCCGGACTGCGATGGATGCCGTCGGCGGGCGGTCGTGAACCTGTCCTGCGGGAGTATCTGGGTCTGGCACTTCCGCTGATGATCGGCCAGTCGCTCGTCCTCGTCGACGAGTTGCTCGGCCGCAGCTTCGGCTCTCTGGTGGACAGCGATGGGGCGATCTCGTGGCTGCAATACGCCAGACGCACCATGCTGGTGCCGGTGGGGATCATCGCCCAGGCGGCCGGCGTGGCCGCATACCCGTTTCTGGCGCGGCTGGTGGCCGAAGGCAGGCATCGGGAAATGGCCGCCGCGGTGGGGAAGGCCCTCCGCTACGTCGTAGTGCTGTCGGTGGCTGCAGCCGGGGGTCTGATCGCGCTTTCGGTGCCCATCATCCGCCTCCTCTACGAGCGAAATGCGTGGACTGCGGAGGACACGGCGGCCACCGCGGCAGCGTTGGTGTTCTTCGCATTGGCAGTCCCCATGTGGGGAGCACAACAGATCTACGCCCGTGCCTTCTATGCCCGGCGCGACATGTGGACCCCAGTGGTTCTCGGCACCGCGGCCACCATCGTCGCCGTACCCACCTACTGGGGGTTTCAACGCTGGTGGGGAGTCAACGGCCTGGCAGGGGCTTCGACGGTTGCACTGGCCCTGTACACATTGGCGCTGGCCGGGTCGTGGTATCGCACCTCGACGCGCACCGAGCTGGGACCCGTGCTGCGTTCCGGGCTGAGAGCACTGCCGCTCGTCATCGTCGGCGGTTTCGCCGCCTGGGCGGCGGCGGGGGCGGCAGCGTCGATAGGCGGCGACGGGTCTCTGGGTGCACTGCTGGCAGTCGTCATCGGGATGGCTGCATTCGCAGCCACCGTCGTCCTCGGCGGCGGCGCCCTCGTCGATTTCCGAGAGCTCAAACCGGGTGGCCGGCGGCCCTGACCTGCCCGAGGCTCAGTCCACCTCGGGCAGGCTGCGCCGGCGTGACAGAGCAGGCTGTCGCCCTTCTCAGCGTGGCGGGTACAGCCCGGTGGCCTTCGACTCCTCGGTCTGCCAGAACACGGAGGAGATTTCATCGATGAGTTCGATCATCTTCTCCGACACGACCGGATCCATCGACTTCTTGGCATCCGAGGCCGCCTTCAATGCCCGCCAGAACAGGTCGTGAAGCTGGGGAAACTGCTCCACATGATGCGGCTTGAAGAAATCGGTCCACAGCACCGACAGGTGATGTTTGACCATCTCGGCCTGCTGCTCCTTGATGAGGATGCAGCGATTCTGGAACACCGGGTCATCGGAGGCGGCGTACTTCGTGCAAGCGTTCAGTACGGACTGTGCCTCGATGCGGGCCTGTGCCGGGTCGTAGACCCCACAGAACAGGTCACAGTGAGCGCTGGCGGTATTGGCGGGTCGCAACAGACCCATGGGAAGCTCCTTGGTCGCGGAGCGTCGACCTTAGAAGGCACCGCCGCCGAGGGAAAGGGCACAGCCCACCGGTATCGAGGCGAGCCCATGTCGTGCCGACAGGAATGGTGGCGGTGCCGGTGGCAGGCCGATGCGCACCGTACACTCCTCCCATGCGAAAATCGGGTTGGGCCGGAGCGGCGTTGGGGGCGACGCTGGCAGGCGCGGTGGGTATCTTCGCCCGCCACGACCTCACCCGGTTCGAGATCACCGAGGAGTCGATGGCACCGTCGCTTCGCGCCGGCGACTATGTGATCGTCCGCAGGTTCCATCATCCCCCCGAGCGGGGAGACATCGTGGTGTTCGACGATCCCCGTAACCCCGGCTTCCGTCTGGTGAAGCGGGTGGTTGCCGTTGGAGGTGACACAGTGCATCTGGAAGATGAGGTCGTCACCGTCGACGGAGAACCGGATCCATACGGCTCCGGGCACACTTCCGGCGCGGGAAGGTGGATCCTGGACGCCGATGAGGTGTTCGTGCTCGGCGACAACCGGCCGTTGTCGGCGTCCGACAGCCGGGTGCTGGGTCCGCTGGCAGCCGGCGACATACCGTGGCGGGTCACATGGCGCTACTGGCCTCCACGTCGAATCGGCACACCGCAATGACGTGGAAGCCCGAAGTCGAGGAGCTGGGGCATCGCAAGGAGCTGGCGGCCCGGCTCGGCGGAGACGAACGAGTTGCCCGCCACAGAGCGGCCGGCAAACTCACCGTGCGGGAGCGTATCGCTGCCCTGGTCGAACCCGGGTCGTTCCGCGAGATCGGCAGCATCAGCGGTTTCGCCTCCTACGACGATTCCGGCAGGCTGGACGCATTCACCCCAGCCAACTTCGTCTTCGGCAGGGCCTCCGTCGGTGGCCGGCCGGTCATCGTCGCCGGTGACGATTTCACCGTACGCGGTGGAGCCGCCGACGCTTCGATCCACCGCAAGATGGCCTACTCCGAGAAGGTTGCCAGGGAGCTGCGGCTGCCGGTAGTGCGCCTCATAGACGGTTCCGGCGGTGGCGGCTCTGTGAAGTCGTACCACGACATCGGACGCACATACGTTCCACCGCTGCCCGGCTGGGGCGACCAGATGGCGATTCTGTCAGAGGTGCCGGTTGTCGCTGCGGCCCTCGGGTCGGTGGCGGGCTTGGGAGCCGCCCGGGTCGCGGCGAGCCACTTCTCGGTGATGGTGGAAGGCACCGCACAGCTCTTCATCGCCGGCCCCCCCGTGGTCGCATACGCCTCTCATGAGGACGTCGGCAAGGAAGAGCTGGGGGGCACCACGATGCACACGGCCAATGGGGTGGTGGACAACCCCGCAGCCTCTGAGGAAGATGCTTTCGCCCAGATACGGCGATTCCTCGCCTACCTTCCCAACTCGGTCTGGAAGGTTCCGCCCCGTGCCGAGTCTGTCGACGCCGCGGACCGCCGTGACGAGGAATTGCTTTCGATCATCCCTCGCAACCGGCGCCGCGGCTACGACGCCCGCGCCCTGATTCGCAGCATCGTCGACGAGGGGTCGCTCTTCGAGATCGGACCCCGCTGGGGACGGTCGATGATCACCGGCCTCGCCCGTCTCGGCGGCTATACCGTCGGTGTCCTCGCCGCCGACCCGATGGTGTGGGGCGGCGCGCTGACTGCCGACGGTTCCGACAAGCTGCGGCGCATGGTCGATCTTTGCGACACGTTCCACGTACCGATCGTCAACCTCGTCGACCAGCCCGGGTTCGCAGTGGGGACGGTGGCGGAGAGGGCAGGCACCATCCGACGGGGGGTGAGCGCCATTGCAGCCCTCTACCAGCTCACCGTGCCCTACTTCACGGTGATCATGCGCCGCACCTTTGGCGTTGCCGGAGCCGCCCTGGTCGACTGCGGTGACCCGAATCTGCGGGTGGCATGGCCGTCGGGCGATTGGGGCTCGCTGCCGCTGGAAGGCGGTATCGAAGCAGCATTTCGCCGCGACCTCGAAGCCGCCGATGATCCCGATGAGCTGCGGCAGCGTCTGCTGGCATCCTTCGAGGCGATCCGCAGCCCGTTCCGCACCGCCGAAGCCTTCGACATCGAGGAGATCATCGACCCTCGGGACACCCGCCCGCTGCTGTGTGAATGGGTGGAGCTGGCGTACGACACGATCCAGCCCGGACCGAAAGGGACCGGCTACCGTCCTTGACCGCCGGTGTGCCTAGCCCCCGTACACCGGATCGCCGGGATGGAACGCCGCCCAGGCGAACCAGAAGTCGTTGCGATGCACTATGAGGTTGAGCTGCTCTCCGGCGAGGGGGCCGGACACGCCCCTGCCGAGCAGATCCCACACTGTTCCCGTCTCCTCGTCGCGGAAGGTTTCGTTCCCATTGGGGACAAAGCTCAGTGCCACACCGTCGATGCGGCGATCGAAGGCGACGGCGGTGCCGATGGCTTCACCTTCCGCGATGTCCCGTGAGTCGAGAGCGTCGGCGGTGTCCGAGCCCCACAGGACGACGATGGGGACACCTCCCACCGTGTCGTTGACGGCTCCCGGCCCGGAGATGACGCTGAACGGGTAAGCCTTGTCGGCCGATTCGACGGTGACGCCCACCACTCGTTCCAGAGCAGGGAATCGCTCGTCGACTTCACCGTCGAAGAGGAACGGGCGCGTGCTGGAGGAGTAACCGACGTAAGGATTCTGCCCGTAGCTGCGGCTGTAGCCGGTTTGGCGGGACAGCACCAGCCCTTCGGGGAAGCTGGTGGAGAACTCCTGCCAGTTGACGACCGAAGACGGCAGCAGTTCCAGTTGCGTTCCGGCGAAGTCGCCGACGATGCCTTCACCGGTGATCTGCTGCCACAGGCTGTTCGTCGCCGAATCCCACATGACCAGGTCACTGAAGCGGAGAAGCCCGGAGACGCCGAAGCGGAGAAGCTGCCCATCGACGGTGGGGTCGAAAGCGACGGCGGTGTTGCACAGCGGGCAGAAGGTGACGACGACCGGCTTGCCGCCGACGTCGACGTTCACTACTTCGTGGAACGTGAGGATGCGCAGCGGGAAGAAACGGACGTCGTCACCGACGGTGAACAGGATGCCGGGCTCGCGACCGTCCAGCCACTGTGCCGCATCGGCGACGGTTTCGAACTCGGGATCGTCGAGGGGCGGGATGGCATCCCGGGGATCAGACGACGGTATGCCCAGTATCAACTCTTCGAGGTCGATGGTGCGCCGGCCCCAGTTGGTCTCCCAGCCCTGCAATCGTGCGAGCCGGCTCGGCACGTCGGGGTCGGCTTCGACGATGACCGATGGGGTGTCCTCTACAGGCGTATCGGCCGGTTCCTCGGGCACAACAACCGGAGTCGGTTCGCCGCCACCAAGGAACAGCTCTTCGATCTTGCCGGTGAGCTGACCTTCGGTCAACGGCCCGTTGTGTTCGTCGAGCACTTCGCCGTCGGCGGAGACGAACACGGTGAACGGCATGGCGAGGGCGTCGAATTGTCTGTACAGGGTTCCGATGGGATCCTCGACGAGGTCGAAGCGAACGCCGGTGTCGTCCACGAGCTGCAACGCCCTGGACCGCTCGTCCTGCAAGTTCACTCCCACGAAATCGACCTGGTCGCCGAACCGCTCCTGGGCAGGGCGGATCGCCGCCGACAGCTCGGCGACACATGAAGGGCACCACGAAGCCCAGAAATTGACCACCACCGGGCGGCCCTGATAGTCGGCCAGGCTGACGGACTCGCCGCTGAAGCGGTTGAATGTCGCAGTCGGCACCTGCGGCCCGCGGGGGCCTGAAGTGGACGCCATTGCCGTACCCCCGGCACCGTCGCCGGCGGTGAACACGACACCGGCACCGACCCCCGCGATGAGCGCCAGCCCGGCCAGCCGCACCAGAAGACGGGTGCGGGGGGAGCCGCCACCGCTGCTGGGGAACCGCCGCTTGTAGAACGTATAGCCAACCACGGCTGCGATGAGGCCGCCGAGGAACAGCCCCCACTGCAGCGCATTCTCGCCGATCAGTTCGGTGGCCCGCTGGGAAAGGGTTTCGGTGAACCGGAAAGCCCCGGAATCTCCGAGAGCCTCCGCACCCCTGCCGATGTTCGTGCCCCAGAACCACACGATGTACGCCCCGGCGATCAACAGCACCGCCCCGGAGATCCGGTTGATGTATCGCGCCGATGCCCGCAGCTTGCCGACGATGGCCTGTTTACCAAACGCCAGCACCAGTGTGACGCCGATCAGCATCATCGACATGCCGAGCCCGTAGACGATGAAGGTGGCCACCCCCGACACGAAGCTGGCAGCGGTGAGTTGGGTGGCGACCACTGAGAGGAACACCGGCAAGGTGCACGACAGGGAGGCCACCCCGTATGACAGTCCGAAACCGAAGACGGAACGCAGGCCGCGGCCCTTGCCTGCGCTCTTCGCCTTGGGCAACGCCACGGTGAGCTCGAAGCCGAACAGCATGGCGATGCCGAGGACGGCGATGAGGGCGCCGATGCCGAGCGCTATCCACGGTATCCAGTCGATGACGGCCCGGAAGCCGGCGGTGATCGCCAGCCCGGTGACACCGAAGACGACGAGGAAAGCGGCTGCCATCACCGCGCCGATGACGAGGGCGCGCCACAAGGCGGCGGCCCGGCTGGTGTCCTCATCGTCGTCGCTCAGGCCCATGAAATAGGACAGGTAGGCGGGAAGCATCGCAAACCCGCACGGATTGAGGGTCGCTACCAATCCGGCACCGAAAGCGAGAGCGAAGGGGGCTTCGATCATGCCTCCGCCTCGACGTGGAAACCGGCGCGGCCGTCGACCGTCGTGCTATGTGGATGCGCGTTGCTGCGATTCATGGCGATCTCTGCTGCGTCGTAGCAAAACGCCTCCGACCGACACCGCAGTCCGCGCTTCGTCGGGGATCCGACACTTTCCCGCTCGGCAGTCGGACCACCTCAGCCCTTGACGACTCCCAGAGGGCGCAGCCGGGCGACCAGGGTCGCCAGCCCCGCGGTGGCGCAAACCTCCGCTACGACGTCGACGTCCTTGTATGCGTAGGGCGCTTCCTCGGAGAGCAGCTTCAAGTTGGCGGGGCGGACCGCGACACCGGCCCGCTCCAAGCCGTGCCGTACCGCCTCCCCGCGGCTGCGCCGCCTCGCTTCCTTGCGGCTCATCACCCGGCCGGCCCCATGAGCGGCAGACGCGAACGCCGGGTTGCCGGCGACGCCGCACAGCACCCACGATGCGGTTCCCATGCTCCCCGGGACCAGCACCGGCTGGCCAACCGAGCGCAGCTCCGCCGGCAGGTCGGGATGACCGGGTCCAAACGCCCGGGTGGCGCCCTTGCGGTGGACACACAACTCCAATTCGGCATCCCCAACCCGGTGGCGCTCCAGCTTGGCCAGGTTGTGGGCGACGTCGAACACGAGGTCCATGCCACCGCTAGCCGAACCGAACACCGCGGCGAAGGCTTGGCGCGCCTCGTGGGCGAGAATATGACGGTTCGCCCATGCGAAGTTGGCCGCCGCCGCCATCACCCCCAGGTACCTTGCCCCCTCCTCGGAACGCACCGGCACGCAGGCGAGCTGGCGGTCGGGGACCTGCAACCCGTGCCGTCGCATCGCCGGTCCCATGACCCGCAGCTGGTCCTGGCAGGTCTGATGTCCCAGCCCTCTCGAACCACAGTGAATCATTACGGTCACCGTGCCCTCCGCCAACCCGAAGGCGGCGGCGGCAGACGTGTCTAGGACCTGATCGACGACTTGAACCTCGAGGAAGTGGTTGCCGCCTCCCAACGACCCCAGCTGGAAAGCCCCCCGATCGACGGCTGCGGGGCTGAGAGCGCCGGGTGTGGCACCTGCCGAGGTGCCTGTCTCCTCACAGCGGTCCAGGTCGGCAGGTTCTCCGTATCCGGCATCGACGGCGGCCGCCGCGCCTCGCTCCAGCACGTCGCCGAGGATCGCCCCAGCGGCGACGAAGCCCTTGCCGAGCCCGCGGGGTATCCGCCGCGACAGCTGGTCCATGAGCCGAGAGCTACGGCGGTGGAAGTCCCCGGCAGCCAGGTCGGAGCGCAACAACCTGACACCGCAGCAGATGTCGAATCCCACTCCACCGGGCGACACGACGCCACCCGACTCGACCGCGGTGGCGGCAACACCTCCTATGGGGAACCCGTATCCCCAGTGGATGTCGGGCATCGCCATGGAGGCGTCGACGATTCCGGGGAGATGGGCGACGTTGACCACCTGCTGCAGCGCCTGCTCGTCCGCCGCTTGCACCACAAGCTCATCGGAGGCGTAGACGCGTCCGGGAACCAGCATTCCGCGTCGCTGTGGGATCTCCCACACCGTCGCTGAGACCGGCAGCAGATCCACGGAGAGAATGTACGCCCCCGCCCGTCAGACGTCGAAGATGACTCGCGCCTCCCAGCCGCCCTCTTCGGGATTGTGGACGCTCAAGGCGTGATAGGTGACCGCCTTGATTGGAGGTCCCAGAAGGGGAATGCCCGTCCGGGGGGCGGTCGATGCCCGCAGCCGCACCGACCCGGGGGCGAGGTGAGTCACGGTGAACGCCGTCGGTACGACGTCGGTCACATCGCTCACGGTGATCAGTTCGGCCAGCAGGCCGACGACAAGGTCGGCTGCCTCATATCCGGTCGCGGACACTTCCACGGTGCCGTCTGGCTGCAGGGATTCCAGGTCGAACATGAGCGTGAACATGCCTTCTGCGGCGGTCTCCAACAACTCGGCGAAGGTGGACGCGGTGACGTCGAGACCGGTGTCGGCGATGTGGGGAACGATCCGAAAGCTGCCTGCCATGTCGTTGGAATACGGCTAGACGTCGCCAGGGCGGGTGGCGACGCACAGCAGGTCGATGGCGTCACCTTCTCCCGCGACGGTCCTGAGCACAGGTTTGCATGTGGCGATGTCGAGGGCTGCGAAGTCGAGGCGCAGGTCGGCTTCGGTGAAGAGGACGTCGGGATGCTGCGGTCCGCCGACGCCGTGCTCCAGGTTGTCGAGGTGATGTGCCAGCACCAACAGAGTCCCTCCAGGTGCCAGCGCCCGTACCGCAACCGTATGCGCCGCCCGGCGGTCGTCTGCAGGCAGCTGCAAGTATGCGCACAGCACCAGGTCGTAGCCGGTGTCTGGCTGCCACCCGGTGACGTCGGCCACCACCCAATTCACGTCGACTCCAACGTCCGCGGCGAGTCGGCGGCCCTGCTCGATGCCCACGTCGGAGATATCCACCGCGGTGACCGTATGACCCACCGTGGCCATCCAAACAGCATGTCTGCCGGAACCGGCGCCCAGGTCGAGTGCCTTGCCCCGCCGCAGCGGCGCTACAAGGCCCGCAATCCGCGGGTTGGGACCCGCCCCCCAGAGGGATCCTGCGGCATAGCGGTCGTTCCAATACTGGCTGCGGTCCATCGGTGAGAAAGCTATCAGCTGTCGGCAACGTCCGGACCGCCGCTCATGACGGGGTCCACAGCGGGACGGGCTACAGCGTGTCCACTCCCCCATAGGGAATGCCGGTGAGGCGAGCCAGGTCGATGTCAAAGGTGGTGAGGTCATCCGGGGTGAAGTCACCCAGCCTGCCGTGGCCGCATGCTCGAGCCAGCACGGCCATGAGCTCGGCGGTGGCCTCGAAGAAGCGGTGCAGGCGGGAGGATGCCTCCTCTACGGGCAGGCGGGCCCGTAGATGCTCCTGCTGGGTGGCGATTCCCACCGGGCAGTTGTTCGTTGCGCATGCCCGCATGCCGAGACATCCGATTGCCTGCATGGCGGCGTTGGAAACGGCGACCAAATCTGCCCCCAGTGCCAGCGCCTTGGCGAAATCGGTGTGGACCCGCAGCCCTCCGGTGATGATGAGGGTGACATCAGCGGCTCCGCGAGCGTCGAGATGGCGCCGCGCCCGGGCGAGGGCGGGAATGGTGGGCACGGAAATGTGGTCTCGAAACAGAGCCGGGGCGGCGCCGGTGCCACCTCCACGCCCATCGAGGATCACATAGTCGACACCCATATCGAGGGCTGCATCCAGGTCGTCTTCGATGTGCTGCGCCGACATCTTGACGCCGACGGGAATCCCGCCGGCCGCGTCGCGTACCCGGTCTGCAAACCTGCGGTAGTCGTCGACAGTCTCCAAGTCGATGAACGTTGCCGGCGAGATGGCGTCCTCGCCAGGCCGCAAGCCGCGCACCTGTGCAATCTGCGGGGTCACCTTGGCGGCTGGGAGGTGCCCACCGGTACCCGTCTTGGCCCCCTGGCCGAATTTGAAGTGGAACGCCTGTGCTTGGGCAACTTTGTCCCAGGAGAAGCCGAACATGCCCGACGCCAGCTCGTAGAAGTATCTGCTGTTGGCATGCTGTTCCTCGGGAAGCATGCCTCCCTCACCGGAGCAGATGCCGGTACCGGCCAGCTCCGCTCCCGCCGCCATCGCCACTTTGGCCTCGGCGGACAACGCACCGAAGCTCATGTCCGACACGATGATGGGAATGTCCAGATGCAGCGGGCGGGCAGCCCCGGGTCCCACCGTGACGTTGGTGGCGACGGCGACGTCCTCGAGAAGGGGGCGGCGGCTGATCTGCGCAGTGACGAATTGGATGCTGTCCCACGACGGCAGCTCGCCGCGGGGCACCCCCATCGAAGCGATGGGGCCGTGGTGGCCAAGCCGGGAGAGCCCTTCACCGGCGAGACGGCGGATCAGGCTCACGTGGGGCTCGTCTGCGGTGCCATGGGGATCCTGGTAGGCACCTTGATAGGAAGCCCGGTCGAACGGCTGAGGGTGGGCCTTCTCCCAAGCAAGCACTTCGTCGGCATCGATCATGACGGCGCCATCTTCGATCCACGACGAGAATCGCTGCAGGTGCTCTTCGTTGCGATAAGACGAAACCCCGGTCATGAGGACGTAGTCCCATCCGTGCAGCCCACACACCAGGTTGACGCCGGAGACGCTGCCGTCGGCCAGCAGGGCACCCCGGTGCAGGCAGCGTCCGTATAACACCGAATGGTTGCCGTCCCATCTGAGGACCACGAGGTCGACGTCGGCAACGAGAGCGCCGACCGGCTTGCGGTCGGGAACCTCGTCCCAATTCGCGATGGCCACCGGCTGCATGCGCCCAGTATGCAGGATCGGCGGCACAGTGTGCGCCGGGCCGAGCGTTGGCGCGATGGCCGCCGGCGTGCAAGCAGCAACGGGCCCCTACACTCCCGCCGCCATGGCCAAGGTCCCCAACACGCTGCTCCTCGCTGTTGCTTTCGCGCTGGCGGCGACCGCATGCAGCGGGTCCGGTACGGCCACCACGGCGGCACCCTCCACCACCGCGGCGACCTCGACGACGACCACGACTGCATCGCCAACCTCCACCACGGCTGCCACGTCGACAACCACCTCGACGACCACCACGACGACCACCACGACCACCGTGCCGCAGGGGCCGACGTCACTGCTCAACGGCATACCCCTTCCCGACCCCACAACCTTGGAGAGGCGGGTGA
This sequence comes from uncultured Acidimicrobiia bacterium, assembly GCA_964538725.1. GTDB lineage: Bacteria > Actinomycetota > Acidimicrobiia > Spongiisociales > JAOTWH01 > CAZIEQ01. Next base: position 16,335 of record CAZIEQ010000009.1, read on the forward strand.
TGGCGGTGAAGATGGACAATCATCCCGATGCCCGTCCCCAGTCGGGCGTGCAGCAGGCCGACGCCGTATACGAGCTCCTCGTCGAAGGCGGGCTGTCCCGCTTCATCCTCCTGTTTCACGAAAGCGACACCGACTACCTGGGCCCTATCCGTTCCGGCAGACCCACCGACCCCGGCCTGATCAAGCCGCTGGGGGCGCCGCTGGTCCTCTCCGGAGCCCAGTCGTGGGTGTTCGGCTGGTTCGGTGATCGGGATGTGAATGCAATCGGCGAAATCGGCAAGGGTACGTTCCGCATCTCGTCACGCCGCGCCCCGCACAATCTGTACGGCGACACGTCGGAGCTGCGGGAGGTTGCCGACGGACGCGGCTACAGCGACGATCCACCACCGGGCCCCATGTTCACCTTCGGTGAATGGTCGGGTGGAGAGGAAGCGGCCCGGGTCGAGCTGTCCTTCTCCGACCGCAACAACGTCATGTGGGAGTGGGATGGGGCCCGCTGGGTGCGTTCCATCAACGACGTTGCCCATGAGTGGGTGGACGAGAACGGGGTAACGGGAGACATCTCCGCCGACACCATCGTCGTCCTGTTCGCCGAGCGTTACACGGCGTGCCCACCGCCGGGCGTCAAGGGTTCGTGCGTCCCCGCCCTGGACACGATCGACGCCAACCCGGCCTGGGTGCTGGCAAGGGGCGAAATCATCGAAGGGACCTGGCGGCGGGACAGCATCGAGGAATTCTTCACCCTCACCGACGAAGATGGGCAGGTGATCACGTTGCCGCCGGGAATTCCCTGGGTCACCGTGTTCCCCGACAATCGCCCCGCCTCGTGGGAATGAGCCCGTCGCCGATCGAAGAAAGTCTGCGGCGCTGCGATGCGGCCCAGGACGAGTTGAACCTGTTCACATTCATCGACCGGGAAGGAGCAAGACGGCGGATGGCAGGATATCCATCCGGTCCGCTCGCCGGCGTTGCGGTCGCAGTGAAGGACCTCATCGACCAGGCAGGCCTGCCAACCACCTGCGGCTCGTCGTTCTACCGCAGGGTGGCGCAGCGGTCCGCCCCCGCAGTGGTCCGCCTCGAGGATGCCGGAGCCGTCGTGGTGGGGCGCACAGGGCTCCACGAGTTCGCCTTCGGGTTCACCAGCGAGAACCACTGGTTCGGGCCTGTGCGCAACCCGTGGGATCCTGCGACTTCACCCGGAGGATCGTCCGGAGGTTCGGCGGCTGCGGTTGCAGCCGGCTGCGTGCCGCTGGCGGTGGGCACCGACACCGGCGGCTCGGTAAGGGTGCCTGCGGCCATGTGCGGCGTGTTCGGGCTCAAAGTCACTCACGGCCGTATTCCGCTGGCCGGTGTGTTTCCTCTCGTGCAGTCGTTGGACACCGTCGGCCCGCTGGCCCGTAATGTCTCCGACCTGACGGCCGCTTACCTTGCCATGGCAGGCCCCGACCCGGCAGACCCGTGGTCGTCTCCCCAACCGGCACAGGCACCACAGCAGCGAGAGACGCTGGACGGTCTCCGCATCGGGGTGCCCCACCCATGGGCGGACCGCCCCATCGAGAGGGAAATCCGCCGCGGGTTCGAAACCACCCTCGCCGCGGCAACTGAAGACGGGGCAGCCATCATCGATCTCGAGGCGACAGACCTGGTTCCCGACGACACGATGCAGAAGGCTGGAGCGGCCGAGATCGCCGCCGTGCACGAAGACTGGTTCACCCAGGACCCAGACCGCTACGGACCGTCGGTACGGGAACGCCTCTATGACACGCTGCAGATCCCCCTTTCGACGGTGGGGCGTGTGCCGGCGTGGCAGGCGGCGAAACGGGCATCGGCTCGCAATGCATTCGACATGGTCGATCTGCTGGCAACTCCGATGACGGCGGTGAGGCGCAAAATCATCGGAGAAGGCACCGTCGACGTCGACGGCGGCCGTGAGCCCTACCGACCGGCCCTGTGGGCCTTCTCGTGGCTGGTGAACCACCTCACATGCCCCGCGGTCGCTCTTCCGGTACCCGCCGAGTCGGGTCCACCGTCGTCGCTGCAATTGATCGCGCCGCGCTGGTCCGAGCACCTCCTCCTCGAAGTTGCGGCCCGACTGGAGACGGTCGGTGCAGTCACCTGCCCGCCACCGCCGATCTTCTTCGGCGATTAGGAGTAGCAGTCGGGGCGTAGCAGAATCGAATCGACCCGCAGAGCGGCTAGATTCAAAGGTGGGATTGTCGCCGTCACCTGCGGTGTTGTCTGCTAGAGCCTTTGAGGATTCAACCGTGGCCACCAAGACCAGCCCCACTCAGGCCGACCACTTCGTCATCCGTTTCGCCGGGGACTCCGGCGACGGCATGCAGCTGACCGGCAATCGCTTCACCGCAGCATCGGCGGTCTTCGGAAACGACCTGGCAACGCTGCCCAATTTCCCCGCCGAGATCCGCGCCCCGGCGGGCACCGTCCACGGAGTCTCCTCGTTCCAGGTGCAAATCGCCGACTGGGACATCCTCACTCCAGGAGATGCCCCCGATGTGCTGGTTGCGATGAACCCTGCCGCGCTGAAGGCCAACCTGGAAGATGTGCACCCCGGTGGGCTGGTCCTCGTCAACAGCGACGCATTCAACGAGCGCAATCTGACCCGGGCCGGGTTCGACTCCGACCCACTCACCGACGGCAGCCTGGCCAACTACACACTGCTCACCGCCCCCATGGAGGAGTTGACGAAGGATGCCATCACCGACAGCAGCGTCGGAGGGCGCGACCGACTGCGGTCGAAAAACTTCTTTGCTCTCGGTTTGGTGTCATGGCTGTTTGGCAGGCCTCTCGACAGCACAGTCGACTGGATCCACGACAAGTTCGGCCACGACAGCCCGGTGGGAAACGCCAACATCTCCGCGCTCAAAGCCGGATACAACTACGGCATCACCACCCAGGCGTTTCAACACACCTACGAGGTGAAGCCTGCTCATCTGCCGGCGGGAACCTACGCCAATATGCAGGGCAACAAAGCACTCGCTCTGGGGCTCATCGCCGGCTCCGAGGCTGCCGGGCTTCCCCTCTTCTACGGCTCATATCCGATCACACCGGCGTCTTCGATATTGGAAGAGTTGGCTGCCCACAAGAACTTCGGTGTCCGCACATATCAAGCCGAAGACGAGATCGCCGCGATCGGTACCGCCCTGGGGGCTTCTTTCGCCGGCCAGCTCGGCGTCACCGGCACCTCGGGCCCCGGCCTTGCTTTGAAATCGGAGACCTTGAGCCTCGCCTTCATGCTCGAGTTGCCGCTCATCGTCATCGACGTGCAGCGGGGAGGGCCCTCGACGGGCCTTCCCACCAAGACCGAGCAATCCGACCTGTTGTTCGCCATGTTCGGCCGTCATGGGGAAGCGCCGCTGCCGATCGTCGCCGCCGCCACGCCATCAGACGCCTTCGAAGTCGCCATCGAGGCGGTGCGTATCGCGGTCAAGTACATGACCCCGGTGGTGTTGCTGTCTGACGGATACATCGCCAACAGCTCAGAACCGTGGCGGCTGCCCGACCTGCACGAACTGCCCGATCTCAATGTCGAGTTCGCCGCCGACGGTGACGGCGAGTTCCTCCCCTATGCCCGCGACTCCGAGACGCTTGCCCGCCCCTGGGCCCGGCCGGGCACTCCCGGACTGGAGCATCGTATAGGAGGCCTGGAGAAGGACCATCTCACCGGCAACGTGTCGTACGACCCGACCAACCACGAGACGATGACCCGGGTGCGGGCCGACAAGATCGCCCGCATCGCCGGCGACATACCCGAAGTCGAGGTGGGCGAGGATGCCGACGCCGAGCTTCTCGTCGTCAGCTGGGGTTCCACGTTCCCGGCTGTTCTCGCCGGGGTGCGCAACTCCCGCAGCCACGGTGGCAAGGTTGCCTGCATCCACATCCGTCATCTGAACCCGTTCCCCGCCAACCTGGGCGACGTGCTCAGCCGCTACCCGAAGATCCTCGTCCCCGAGCTCAACGGGGGCCAGCTGGCGATGCTGCTGCGAGCCCGCTACCTCGTTCCCGCCCACACCTACTCCAAGGTGCGGGGGGTGCCGTTCAAAACCGCAGAGATCGAAGGGAAGATCATGGAGCTGCTCGGTGACTGACACTGCCACCCGATACAGCCGCGCCGATTTCCGCTCCGACCAGGAAGTGCGCTGGTGTCCCGGATGCGGCGACTACACCATCCTGGCATCGGTGCAGAACTTCTTCGCAGGACTCGACCTGGACCGGGAGAAGATCGTCTTCGTTTCCGGCATCGGATGCGCCGCCCGCTTCCCCTACTACATGAACACCTACGGCATCCACGGCATCCACGGTCGGGCGCCTGCCATCGCATCGGGAATCGCGGTCGCCAACCCGGAGCTGTCGGTCTGGGTGGTGACCGGAGACGGTGACGCTCTCTCGATCGGCGGCAATCATCTCATCCACGCCCTGCGCCGCAACGTCAACATCAAGATCCTTCTCTTCAACAACCAGATCTACGGCCTCACCAAGGGGCAGTACTCGCCGACATCGGAGGAGGGGAAGATCACCAAGACGAGCCCGATGGGCTCCATCGATCATCCCTTCAACCCGGTCAGCCTCGCCCTCGGGTCGGAGGCCACGTTCGTCGCCAGGACTGTGGACATGGACCGCAAACACAGCGCAGAAGTGCTCGCCGACGCCTACCAGCACGACGGCGCCGCCTTCGTGGAGATCTACCAGAACTGCAACGTGTTCAACGACAAGGCTTTCCGCGAGCTCACCGGCAAGGCCGAGCGGGACGAGAACCGGATCAACCTGGTGCATGGGGAGCCGGTCGTGTTCGGACCCGACGGCGGCAAAGGCGTGATCATCGAACACGGTACCGCTCGCATCGTCGACGTTGCCGAAGCCGGTATGGATGCCATCCACGTCCACGATGCCCATGCTCCCCAACCGGGGGCGGCGTTCGCCCTCAGCCGCCTCTCTCACGGGCCCCACGGGCCCACTCCCTTCGGCATCTTCCGCGACGTCGAACGACCCTCATACGGAACCTTGCTGTCCCGTCAGCTCCTCGACGCTCAGGCGGCCAAAGGTCCCGGCGACCTGGCGGCGGTGATCGCCAAAGGCGGCACCTGGACGATCGCGGAGTGACGCCGGCTCCGCCGCGCCGGGAAGCGGCGGCGGTGGAGGTCCGCTTCCGCAAATGGTGGGGCGCGTTTCATTGGAACTTCACCCTCCAACTGCTCGGTGAGGACTCCCACGGAGTGTGGCTGGCGTGCCGGCCCGGCACCCCGATGTACAAGGGGAAGGACCACCAACTCGACTCTGCGGGTGGCTGGGTCAAACTCGTGCCGCGCCGCGCATCGTGGACCGCCATCTGGCAGTCCCCCGGCGGCAAGGACGACATCTACCTCGACGTCATCGACCATCCTCGATGGTCGGATGCGGCGGTGGACATGGTCGACCTCGACCTGGACGTGGTGCGCCGCCGGAACGGCGGTGTCGAGATCCACGACGAAGACGAGTTCGCCGAGCATTCGGTTCGCTACGCCTATCCACAGCATGTCATCGACAGAGCCCGGACAACCACGGCGGAGATGGTGATCGCTCTCCAAGACCGTACCGAGCCCTTCGACACGGTCGGCCCGACCTGGCAGGGGCAGGCGTTCGGGTAGCACCTCCCCAGCGGGGGTTCGGCCCGCTGTTGCAGCAACTCACCGCGTCTCGATTGCAAACTATAAGTCATTTGCACTATAAGTATGGGGCAACGGCACTGTGAAAGTGCCATGGGGAGGAGCGGAGGGGAAACCATGCGTTATCGACGCCGATTGAGCACACTGACGACGGTGATGGCACTGGCTGCTGCGATCATGGCCGGTGCGGCACCGGTTCAGGCTGCGGGCAACTTTGTCGTGCAGGGATATGTCAACGGCCATGCAGACAGCCCCAAGTACGAGCTGCATGGCGACTGGGTGGTCGGTGAATCAGTCACCACGACCATCTACGACACTGCTGCCAAAGGCAGCGTCGTGTTCACCGAGACTTTCGACTATGCAGGGGCGGGACCGCGGCCTGCCGTTGGGCCCAGCGCCCCGGGAAACCACTTCGTGGTCACCCAGGGTGCCGACACGGTGGAGTTCACCCTTCTGGATATCGACCTCGAGATCGATGCCATCGAGAACACCGTCGGCGGATCGGGCCCCGTCGGTTTGGACATCGCGCTCGACGGTTTTGACGGTCAATGCCACCGCGACGTGGCTCAAGCCGTCGACGGGTCCTTCTCGACCGACTACGACGATCCGATGGACGATCCCGGCGATCCCGGATGCTCTCCAACCTGGGATCCCGGGCCCGGCGACATCATCAAGCTGACCGACAACGGGCCCTTGGACGGCGCCGACTGCTGTCAGACGGTGGTTGAGGCACGGGTCATCGACTTCACCGATGATGACAGCTCGATCTTCGAGAACGACATCACCTGGCTGGCCCAGGAGGGGATCACGGCGGGGTGCAACCCGCCGGCGAACGACATGTTCTGTCCCAACGACAGTGTGACCCGAGGTCAGATGGCGACCTTCCTGGTGCGGGCGCTGGGGTTGACACCCAGTGACGACAACGGGCCGTTCACCGACCATCTCGCCTCGGTGCATCGGATGAACATCAACGCGCTGCGCATCTCGGGAATCACAACCGGCTGTGCAGCCGACAAGTTCTGTCCCGGTGACAGCGTCAAGCGGGCACAGATGGCCACCTTCCTGGTGAACGCGTTGGGTCTGACACCCAGTGACGACAACGGGCCGTTCACCGACCATCTCGCCTCGGTGCATCG
>CAZIEQ010000010.1:0-23108 GCA_964538725.1 uncultured Acidimicrobiia bacterium
CATGATGGCCTGGTCATCGCCGCCTTCGACGGACTTGCGGATGGCCTCTTCACAATCGACGTAGTAGCGTTCGCGGGCGTTCACCTCGCCGTCAGCAAGTGGCCTGCCGTTACGAATGTAATGGCTGTCGTGCAGGTACTCTTCGACAACAGCACCGTGTTGGGCCGCGATGTCAATAAAGGGATTGCTTTCGTCAACGCGGTTTGCCGCATCAGGCCCAACTTCCAGGTACGCACAACCCAGGTCAAACCAGGTGCCGGGCGCTATTTCCTCGCTGTAAGCGCGACCGCCGATGCGATGGGACGCCTCCACGACCAGGAACGAAATACCCTGTCCGGTAAGTTTCCTGGCCGCCGACAAACCGGCGGAACCGGCACCCACAATAACTACGTCTGTTTGCGTAGACATGATCGGTTTATTGGCTGCCACCCAAATGCGCGGGGTCGCAGCGGGCCGGTCTAGGGCATCGGAACCGGAACGTAGTCCTCAACAATATCTTTCCAGCCAATCTTTGACTGCCTGCGTCCGACGCGGACAAATTCAGTAGCCCAACTGGTCAAAAGCGTGCCGTTTGCCTCACGGGTATAGAAGGAAAATTCCTGCGGGGAAGGGAAATTAGGTGTAGGAGCAGTCACCTGGACGGCACCGTGCGTGTCGTCGCCGCTGACGATAAACCGTTTGTAACGTCTTGGGTATGCTTTGTTTAACGCGCCGTGCTCGGTGAGAATCAGATGACGGTAATCCTGTGGGTCCATTAACGTGCCGTCGCCCTGAGCGAAGAATCGATTGGTCCGGTCAGAGTCCGTCTCATAAAACCCCTCGCGGATGGTGGAATCATTTTCAAGTCGCCAGTTGATAATCCCGGTTTGCTGGCCAAAGGCATTGCAGCGGCCGTCGTCGATACAGCTTTGTGGGTAGAACTGCTGGAATTGCCAGTCATTTTGACGGGCGAAGACTGACAGCCATGGGATATCGGGTCCGCCCGCGCCAGGCGGCGTTCCGAGGTTGACCGCGATAGGCCCGGCGTCGTTGTAGACAGTGAGCCTGGTCTCATTACCAAAGACGAAACGTGCCAGGAAAGGAGCAAAGGCGGCAGCACCGACGCCGCCGGCACTATGCCCCATGACCGTTACCCGCCTGGCTTTTGGAAACATATCTGCCGCGACATCCATGCCAGCGCTCACGTTGCGAAGCCCGCGGTGGTAACGCGTCGGACCGAATGGAAAAGCCGGATCATCCTTCACGTCATTGTCGCCACCAAAGGTCGAACCGTCACAGTACGGCATGTAAACAACCGAGTAATCCGCAAACGGGTTGGTCGGCATGGTGGAGTCGAAGACGCCTGGGAAAGGGCCGTCCTGGGGTGGCGACTGGTCTTCGGCCAGTGTTGCGCTACTGGTCGAGGTAGGCGCCAACAGTGATGTCCGCACCAAAAGACTCATCCTACGACGGTGGGCAGATTGCAGCCGCTGACCTGAAATTTACTCAATCGCAAGCACGGGGGTCAGCGTGTGACCGAGTGTCTCCCGGTTCGCCACGTGTGTGGCGACCTGCGGTCGGGCGTTGCGGCGGGGTCGGGAGACCCGCGCCGAACATGCGTTACGTCTGAATCGCAGCGTTCCCCGTGCAAACCGCACCCGACTGCAACGTACTTTATCAACCGGACACCAATTCTTCAACAACGGCCGGAACGATTGACTCGAGAAATCACTGGCCGGTCTGCCATCCCGCAGGCTACCGCTATCACGGAGGCATTGCCAGATGCCACAGCGAGCGAGCGTCTGACCGGTTCACGAATGGAGCCGCCGCCGCTATCATGGACTCGGAGCCGGGCGCATCAGAATTGAATTCTTGCATCCAAAAGGAAGAGCCAAAACTCAAACGTCCGTCGAAAACGGAATCTGGAAGCATCCCACGCCATCCCACGCCTGGCCGTGTCCGATGGCTGAAGCGTTACACTCAAGGAGAATGGAAGCGATGGAGTACCGGAAACTGGGAACCACGGGAGTCCAAGTCTCGGAGATCTGTCTGGGGACGATGATGTTCGGCGGCCAGACGTCTGAAGCCGATGCCGTCGAGATCGTTCACAAAGCGCTGGATCAGGGGATCAACTTCATCGATACAGCCGACATGTACAACGCCGGTGAATCGGAACGCATCGTTGGCAAAGCGGTTGCCGATCGGCGAAGCCAGGTCGTGCTGGCCACCAAAGGCCGCCAGCCCATGGGAGAAGGACCGAATCAGCAGGGGGGCAGCCGACGCCACTTGATGCAGGCGTTGGACGCGAGTCTGAAACGTTTGAATGTCGATCATGTCGACATCTACTACTATCACGCTCCCGACGACGACACGGCCATCGACGAAACACTGAGGACCATGGACGACATGGTACGTTCCGGCCGCGTGCGCTACATCGCCTGCTCGAATTTTCGTGCCTGGCGGCTCTGTGAAGCACTCTGGGTCAGCGATCGGCTGAACTTGAATCGATTCGCCTGCGTTCAGCCTCTGTACAACATCGTCAACCGCGACATCGAGGTGGAATTGCTGCCGCTTTGTCAGGAGTACAAGATTGCCGTTGTGCCGTACAGTCCGCTGGCACGTGGCATCCTGACGGGAAAGTACAAGAAACTGGGCGACTATCCGAACGGGAGCCGAGCCGCTCGGAACGATCAACGAATGCGGCAAGCAGAACTCAGGGCCGAGAGTATCGAAATCTCGCAACAGATCGTAGCTCACTGCGCGACGAAAGGTTGCACGCCTTCCCAGTTCGCTCTGGCCTGGGTCCTGGCCAACCCCATCGTCAGTTCCGTGATCGTCGGGCCGAGGACTCTGGAGCAGTACGAGGACAACCTGGGCTGTCGGGAGGTGACCATCACCAAAGGCGACGAAGCCTTCGTGGACAGCCTGGTGCCGCCGGGCGACCATAGTGGCAAGGGCTTTCAAGACGTTCTGTATCCCATCACCGGCCGGCAGCGGTAGCTGGAGTCGCATGGGCCGCATTACGGCGGCAATCCGCCGCATTGCCGGACCGCTTCATACACAACCGTGTTGACTGTGTTTGCCAGGTTCAGGCTGCGGACTTGCGGACGCATGGGCAGTTTGACGTTGCGACTCGGTTGCTCGTTCAGAATGCGGTCCGGAAGCCCTCGCGTCTCACTGCCGAAGAGCAAGATGTCTCGAGGCTGAAAACTGGCGTCCCAGACCAGACGTGTGGCCTTCTTCGTCAGACACCAGACCTGGCTGTCCGGAAGCCGACGGCGCAACTCGTACCAGCTCTCGACAATCTCCCAGTCCACATGTTTCCAATAATCGAGTCCGGCACGACGCAGATGCCGATCGTCCACGTAGAACCCCAGTGGCCGAACGAGCCACAACTTGGCGCCCACAGCCACGCAGGTTCGCCCGATCGAGCCTGTGTTCTGAGGAATCTCGGGCTGAAACAGAACAACATGGAGCAGGGGAGTGGTCATTCGGACGGCTTTTTCCAAAGAATCGGCTACGCGCGTTCGTGACGGATTGCCATCGGACAGTCGCGCCGACGACATGGCGGCTGTCGCGCGTCATTCTGAAAGAGCGACGTCGCAAAAGCCAGTCACGACTGAATCGTCGCCGGTGAAGCACGTCGAAAACGGGCTCCACAGGCGTCATCCCGCGTCAGCCACGCTCTGCGATGGTTGAGGCGTTGGCCCGAGCTCTGTAGGATGACGCGAATCGGAAACACTCGTCGCCGCACGCGAAGCAGAGGGTCGATCAAGGAATCTCTCGAGGAGAACGCAGTGAATTACAGAGGAATCCTGGCCGTTTATCTCATGTTGTCCTTTCAAAGCCTGAGCGCCAGCGACACGGCGGATACCGTAAGAAACAGCGGAATCCGAGGGGGGATCGTCGTTCACCTCGGCTGCGGTGACGGCAGGCAGACAGCCTCGATGCTGCTCAACAGCAGCTACCTGGTCCATGGGCTGGACACCGATGCGGACAATGTTGCGAAAGCCAAAGCCTATATCGGGTCTCAGAATCTCTATGGTCCGGTGTCCGTCGCGAAGTACGACGGCAAGACGCTTCCTTACGCGGACAATACCGTGAATCTGATCGTGGCCGACACGATGGGCAATGTGCCCGTGGAAGAAGCCATGCGAGTGCTGACACCGCTGGGCGCCATGATCGTCGGCGGCAAGAAGACCGTGAAGCCCTGGCCGAAAGATATCGACGACTGGCCCCAATACCTGAACGAAGCCGATAATAACGGAGTGGCTCAAGATTCGGTTGCGGGACCACCCCGCTATCTCCAATGGCTCGACAAGCCGACCTGGTGCCGTTCCCACATGGGCGTCCCGACGGTGGCTGGCCTGGTCTCCGGGCATGGTCGTTTGTTCTCCATTGAAGACACGGCGCCGCCCGACAACCCTTTCCTGCCTGCCGCCTTTCGCATGGTCGCCCGCGACGCTTTTAACGGCAAGGAACTTTGGGCCCGCAAAATCACGCGCTGGGAATCGGTGACCATGTACATCAAATGCCAGCCGGTTCAACAACAGCGACGCATGGCTGTGGTCGGCGACACGCTTTACTGTACCCTCGAACTGGAAGGTCCCGTTTCCGCCCTTGATGCGGCGACTGGTGAAGTCCTAAAGACTTACGAGAACACGAAGCCCACCCAGGAGGTCGCTTACGACCAGGGCATTCTCTTTTTGAATTGTGGCGACCGGTTCAATACGTCCGCCTACAACATTGTGAAGCTGAAAGGTAAACCTTTTGTCGAGGGAGTTGCCCCGTCGGGTCCGTTCTATGGCGCAGGGTTCAAAGACGGTTATGCCCCTGAGATCAAAGACAAGGCGAATCCCGTCAGCGCGATTGTTGCCGTGGATCCGACCACGGGCAACGAGCTTTGGGCCATCCGAAATATCGTCAATTACACCGCCGCTTCACTTGCCATCAAGGGGGATTACGCGGTGTATCAGACCGCCAACGGATTGTTCTGCGTGGATTCCAAGACCGGCCAGAAAGTCTGGAGTCAAAAAAAGTCGATCGCAAACGCAGTGGGGCATGACTCGCGTACGCCAGGTACTCTGCCCAATACGGTCGTCATCACCGATGACAAAGTCTTTGCCGTCGAGGGACCGGCGACGAACAGAATCGTCTCAAACGCGGACAACACCGTGTTCGCCTACTCCCTTCGGGATGGCAGATTCCTTTGGCAAGCTCCTGCCAAGGGTAATTACGAGTCATCCTCCGACGTCTTTTATGTGAACGGAACCTTGTGGGTCGGTGGGCAGAATCCGACGCAGCTTAATGCAGACACCGGCAAAGTCATCAAGAAGATCGTGCAGAAGATGACAGGTCCAATGGGCCATGACCGCTGCTATCGCAACTACATTACCGAAAGGTACTTCATCAACAGCAAGACCGGCGGTGCCGACTTTCTCGACCTGGAAACCAGTCAGGAATTCCCTCATCATTGGACGCGCGGCGGCTGCGGATCGGGCGTTCTCCCGGCGAATGGGCTCGTCTATACCACTCCCTTCTCCTGCCAGTGCAGCATGGGAGCCATGTTTCAGGGCATGCACGCGTATGCTTCCCATCAGCCCCGCTTGCAGTCCTCCAATCAACCTATCCCCGTTCGACGTTCCGTCCGCCTGGAGAAAGGCCCCGCCTTTTCGGAGTCTGGCTCTCGACGCTCGACACTCGACCCTCGAGCTTCTTCCGACTGGCCCGCTTACCGTCACGATGGTTTCCGCAGCGGAATCACGAACACCTCGGTTCCCGCTTCGCTCTCGACACGCTGGAAAACGAAAATCCAGGCAAATCCGAGCGCCATCACGGCTGCGGCCGGAAAGGTGTTCGTGTGCAGCGTCAATACTCATACGCTGTACGCGTTAAACGCTAACACTGGAGAAACAGAATGGACCTGCACGGCGGACGCTCGCATCGACTCCCCTCCTGCTTATTACAAAGGCAGAGTCCTGTTTGGTTCCCGAGGCGGGTGGGTCTATTGCCTGCGGGCCTCGGATGGCGAGTTGGCCTGGCGGTTCAAAGACCTGCCGGACAAACTGATCGGAGCTTATGGTCAGTTGGAATCTGCCTGGCCCGTTTCGGGGAGCGTGTTGATATTGAACGACACACTCTATTTCGCTGCCGGCCGCTGTTCCTACCTCGATGGCGGTATCTTCCTCTATGCCCTGAATCCTCGATCTGGCGAACTGTTAAAAAGCCGTTCCGCCTACGGCCCCTTTGACGAAGACAGTGGATTCCCCATCGGCGGCGACGCGGGATTCAAGAACGATGTTCTGGTCACCGACGGAACGAAGCTCTACCTGCGCCACAAAGCCTTCGACCTCAACCTGGCGCACGCCGACGGCGGCAAACACATCATTCCTACCAGCAGTTTCCTGGATGGGCAACCCCAGCATCGAACGTCCTGGACCGTCGGCTCCACGATCAGTAAAAGAAGCGCAGGCGACATCCTGGTAAGCGACGGCAAAACGTACTATGAAGTCGAGGGGTTTCCGCTGTATGCAAACCATTCCTACTTTGATCCGCGCCGAAGCGGCTACAGTCTGTTCGCGCGCCCCGTCGTCTCAGCGCCAACCACGCCGATCAAACCGATAAATCCGATAAAGAAGAGGAGAGCCAAGAGTCGAGGGCAAGGGCGAGGGCAAGGGCCTCGCAGAGAGTTGTGGCATCAAAACATTCCCATCACCGGCAAAGCCATGGCCATGGCCGGAAACGTGCTGTTCGTGGCCGGCGAGCCCGTGAAACTCGACGACTATTCCTACAAGACCTACGTTGCCGCTTACAACGGCGAGCTGGGCGGACGATTGTTGGCTCTATCCGCGACTGACGGCACACAGTTGGCGGAGTACAAACTGAACGCCGCTCCGGTCTGGGACAGCATCGCCGTCGCCGACGGAAGGTTGTACATAAGCCTGGCAGACGGCACCGTGCAATGTTTTGGCCAGTAAAGCTGAACGCTGCGAGGATCGTCTTGAGCTCGGCAGGCACAGTGCGCGACAAGGCGTCGCACATCTGTATCGCCGGGCCCAGGGCCGCGGCGCGTCGGACCAGCTCGTCGGCCAAGTTCTCTCCCGCGTGCATGCAGCCGCTGAAGAACAACACGATCCTGCGACCTTCCCGTGCCGACACCGTTTCGTCCGTGGTCCTTGGGAGGGGGCCTCGTTTTCGGGGCGGTTTCTCCCGGACGAATCGGCTTGGTCGTCTGCGGCGGGGGCCGGGGTCGGCTTCTCTTTGCTCCCGCCGCCCCCCATGAGGCTTGCAGGATCTGCTACCAGCGCACCTGCAGACACCCCGGCGGCGACCAGCTCAGCCGAGACCGCAGCCACCACGCTGCCTTTTCCGTCCCGCATGGTGCCCAGTACAACGATCCCTGGGGCGACGCGCTCCCTCACCGCCAGCGCCAGCGCCCGCAACCCGTCGGTGGGCATCGACGGCACCGGCTCCACCACCAACTTCGACCTCCCGACCTCGTGTGCCCGCTCAGCCATTTCGGAAGCCAGCCTGGAGCGGGCCCGATCTTCGAAAGTGTCGAGGCGGGCTTCCAGATCCCGGCTCCGAGCCACCAGGGCTTCCACGGCGTCGGCAACACCGTCCACGGGAGCGCGCAGAGTGTGCGACGCCCGCCGCAGCTGCGATCGCAACGCGAGCATGTGCTCGTAGGCGGCTGAGCCGGTGAGGGCTTCGACTCGGCGCAGGTTGGCCCCGATGGACGATTCCGCGGCGATGACCACCGGCCCGATCTGCCCGGTCGTCGGCACGTGGGTGCCGCCGCAGAATTCGGTGGAGTAGTCACCGGCCTTGACGACACGGACACGCTCGCCGTATTTGTCTCCGAAGAATGCGAGGGCACCCATGTTGAGGGCTTCCTCCTTGGTGGTCTCCACGGTGGAAACGGCCCCGTTTTCCACGACCCTGGTGTTGGTGAGGCGCTCGACTTCAACGATCTCGTCGGACGTCATGGCGCCATGGTGGGAGAAGTCGAAGCGGAGGCGGCCGGGCTCTACCAGGGAGCCGGCCTGCCTGGCGTGGTCACCCAACGTCTCCCGCAGAGCCCAGTGCAGCAGGTGGGTCCCGGTGTGGCTCTTGCGGATACTCTCCCTGCGATCGCCGTCGATGGTGGCGGTGACGTCCTGGCCGACCTCGACGGTGCCGGCCGTCACCCGGGCGCGATGCCCCTGCAGACCCGCCAACGCATGGCTGGTGTCGGCGACCCGCAGCGTACCGCTGGGCCCAACGATGACACCGCTGTCGCCCACCTGCCCTCCGGCCTCGGCGTAGAAGGGGGTCCGGTCGAGAAACACTTCGACGTCTTGGCCAAGTTCGGCATGTGTGATCTGTTCCCCGTCGCTGACGATCGCCAGTACTCGTGCCCGCGCGGTTTCGTCCTCGTAGCCGAGGAAGTCGGTGAGGCCGTATCGGTCGGCGACACGGCGGTACACGTCGCCTGCGGTGATGACGGCGCTGCCACCGCGAGCAAGGCGGGCCCGGAGGCGCTGCGCTTCCATGAGCTCCGCGAAGCCCGCCTCATCGACCACGTGTCCCCGCTCCGCCGCCAGCTCGCGGGTCAGCTCGACGGGAAAGCCGTAGGTGTCGTGCAGCTTGAAGGCCGTCGAGCCGGCAACTTCGCCCCCAGGGGGAAGATGGCCCAACGCGGTTTCGAGCAACCCGTGCCCCGACTGCAGCGTGCGCCGGAACCTTGCTTCCTCACGTTGCGCCACCTCGACTATGTAATCCCGCCGTTCCCTCAGCTCGGGATATGCGTTCCCCATTGCCGCCACGGTGGCATCGATGAGCAGGGGCGACGTCACCTCTTCGGCTCCCAATGCCCATGCGTGGCGAACTGCACGACGCAGCACACGGCGGGCCACATATCCACGCCCTTCGTTTGAAGGAACCACGCCGTCGGCGATCAAGAAGCTGATCGCCCGCCCATGGTCGGCGAGCACCCGCAGGCTTACATCACTGCGTTCATCCGTTCCATAGGAAACGCCGGTGGCTTCCTCCGCCGTCGCCAGGACCGGCCGCAGCTCGTCGGTTTCGAATGCGGTCGGCACTCCTTGCAGCACCATGGCGAGCCTCTCCAGACCGGCGCCGGTATCGATGTTCTTCGCAGGAAGATCCCCGACGACGTGGTAGGGCTCATCCTGGATGTTCTGCATGAACACCAGGTTCCAGATCTCGACGAAACGGCTTTGGCTGCCTCCAATGGGGCCGCCCCCCTCCCCCCGATCGGCTCCCAGGTCGAAGAAGATCTCCGACGAGGGTCCGCAGGGACCGGCGACGCCCATCTGCCAGAAGTTGTCCCTCCCGCCTCGCTGTAGACGGTCGGTGGGTACACCGACCTGATCCGCCCAGATCTCAGCGGCCTCGTCGTCGGTTTCATGGACGGTGAACCACAACAGCCCCGGGTCGAGCAGCAGCCGCTCGGTGACGAATTCGTATGCGAGGGGTATTGCCCGCTCTTTGAAATAGTCACCGAAGCTGAAATTGCCCAGCATCTGGAAGAAGGTGAGATGCCTGGCTGTGGTGCCCACGATGTCGATGTCTTCGGTTCGGAAGCTCTTCTGCACGGTCGCTGCGGTGGGATACGGCGGTGGCTCCTCCCCGAGGAGGTAGGGCTTGAACTGCACCATTCCGGCGACCGTCAGCAGCAAGGTGGGATCCACCGGGATCAGCGACGAACTGGGCACGATCGTATGGCCCTTCTCGGTGAAGAAAGACAGGAAGGTTCGACGAATCGTGTCGCTGTCCACAGGGTCCTCCGGAGTGCGGCGAGGCTAGTCCGCAGGGACGCGTGTACCGCCCAGTGCCCGCCCCGCACCGTCGAGCAGGTCGGCGGCGGCCCACATAGCGGCGCGGCGCCAAGCGGCCGCGGTGAAACCGGCCCGTACCTTGCGCAGCTTGGCGGCGATGTACATACCACCTCCAACGGTGGAGCCGACGCCGAGTAGGAACCATCGGGCACGCAAGAACATGGCCCCGAGGGTAGCTAAGCCGGCGGTGGGGAGACGAGGCCGCTACCTCAGATAGATGAATTCCCACCAGGGGCTGGTGGGACCCATCGTGTCGCCTGAGTCGACCGCCCACACCAGCCATCTGCCGCCGGTTGCCCCTATGAAGTCGAACGTGTACGAGGTGGTCGTGACCGACTGCGAGATGTACGGATAGGCCGATGCACAACCCTCGTAGTGGTCGCACCACTGAACCTGGACGCGGCGACATCTCGCGGAGCCATCCAGCAGGCAATGTTGTCGGCTTCGAGAGCGGCGACCATGTTCTCGGCCGCGTCGCGATCCTCGCTGGCATGACTGACGAAGACATCGACTCCCATGGGCCTTCCCTGCAGATGAGAGCGGCAATCGTATCGGCAGCCGCCGGACTATGACGATGCAGCCGGTCAGAGCCTGGGTCGGCGCGGCCTTCCCATTGTCTCGTCGATCCGGTCGAGGCGGTCTGCGAGGTCTGCTTCGTCACCTCGCGCCACCGGCAGGTAGATCGACGCCTCGGCGATGTCGCCGGGCAGGTAGCGCTGCGGCGCCAAACCACCGGCGTGGTCGTGGGGGTAGACGTAGTCGTCTCCGTAACCCAACTCGGCGAGGCCGGCATGGGCTGCCCGGCGCAGATGCAGCGGCACCTCGGCGACCGGGCCGGCTGAGACGACTTCCCGGGCCCTGGCCATGGCAAGAGTCACGGAGTTGGACTTGGATGCAGCCGCCAGATAGACGGCGGCGTGGCTCAACGAATGGGCGGCCTCGGGCAGGCCGACGAACTGCAGCGCATGTGCCGCGGCTATCGCCACCTGGAGGGCACCGGAATCGGCCAGGCCGATATCCTCGGATGCGAGGATCACCATGCGGCGTGCGATCAGTTCGGGGTCCTCCCCGGCCTCCAACATCGTGTGCAGCCAATACAGCGCGGCGTCGGGGTCGGAGCCGCGCAGGCTCTTGATGAATGCGCTCAGCACGTCGTAGTGGCGATCACCCCCCTTGTCGTAGCGGATTACGCGTCGTTGCAGGGCCTCGACGACTTCAGCCTCGCCGACATCGCTTCCCCGACCTGCGGCCACCTGCGCCGCCACCTCGAGGGCGGACAGGGCGAGGCGAGCGTCGCCGCCGGTGCGTTCCGCCAGCATCGTGACCGCCGCAGACGTGACCGGAGGGGCCGCTCCCAACCCGCGCCCGGTGTCGGCTACCGCCCTCTCCACCAGTAGCTGCACATCCTGTGCAGACAGCCCTTCCAGTCGGAACAGCGTGCAGCGGCTTATCAGCGGAGCATTGACTTCGAAGAAGGGGTTCTCTGTTGTGGCTCCCACCAGTATCACCGTGCCCTTCTCCACCGCGGGCAGCAGTGCATCCTGTTGTGACTTGGCGAAACGATGGATCTCGTCGAGGAACAGGATGGTCCTCCGCTCCTCCTGCTCCAGCCGTTCCCGGGCCGCGGCGATCACGTTGCGCACGTCCTTGACACCGTGAGTCGTTGCAGACAGCTGCTCGAAGCGTGCCGTCGCTCGGTCTGCCACCAGCCGGGCAAGAGTCGTCTTGCCGCTTCCCGGCGGACCCCACAGCACCATCGACGGCGGCTTGCCGGATTCGACGACGGATCGAAAGGCAGCTCCCGATGCCATCAGATGCGGCTGACCCACCACCTCGTCCAGTGTGCGAGGCCGCATCCGCTCTGCCAGCGGTGCCGCCCGCAGGCGGCGGGCTGCATGCTCGGCGGCGAACAGGTCGTCCACGGTGCTCAGTCGCCGGGATCGTCGAGCTCGGCCAGCGCCTCTTCGGTGAGGCGCAATCCCAGCTCTGCCAGCTGAGCTTCGTCCATCCGGCTCGGTGCTCCCGTCATCGGGTCCAGCCCGGTCTGGGTTTTGGGGAACGGCATCACCTCGCGGATGTTGTCTTCACGACGCAGAATGGAGATGAGACGATCGATGCCGACGGCGAAGCCGGCATGAGGAGGAGTGCCGAAGCGGAGCGCCTGCAGAAACCATCCGAACCTGCTCTCGGCTTCGGCGGGATCTATGCCGAGCACGTCGAAGACCTCCGACTGCACTGCGGGGTCGTGTATCCGGACACTGCCCGATCCCAGCTCGGAGCCGTTGAGGACCAGGTCGTATGCCTGCGAGACGGCGCCTGCGGGATTCTCGACCAGGTCGGCGACGTCGACGGGTGCCGTGAAAGGATGATGGGCGGGCGCGAGCTTGCCGTCGGCGGTTGTTTCGAACATCGGGAAGTCCGTAACCCAGAGGAATGCGAGCGCGTCGTGACCCTCCGGCCGGCCCAAATCGAGCCGCAACCGGCCCAGCACGCCACCGGCAACCCGTTCCTCGTCGGCCACCACCAACAGCACATCCCCCGGCCCGGCATCGAGCAGGTCAGCCAGGGACGCCATCTCATCGCCGCTGAGGAACTTCGCCACCGGTGACCGCAATGTCCCGTCGTCCTCGACGACCAGCCACACCAGGCCTTTGGCACCGTACTGCTGAGCGGCCTTCACCAGACCGTCGAGACCGGTGCGGGAAAGACCGAGGGTGCCGGCGTTTACGGCGTGTATGGCGCCCCCGGCGGCGAGGACGCCGGCGAAAGCCTTGAACCCGGTACCGGCGAACACGTCGCCGACGTCGGTGATCTCCATGCCGAAACGCACATCCGGCTTGTCGCTGCCGTAGCGGGCCATCGCATCCGCCCAGGTGAGACGGGGAAACGGCCGCTCGGGAGCAGTCCCGCGCACCGCCTCCACGGAGGCGCACACGGCCGCCTCTATGGCATCGAAGACCTCGTCCCTGCCCCAGAAGGCGCCTTCGACGTCGAGCTGGGTGAACTCGACCTGGCGATCCGCCCGGAAATCCTCATCTCGGTAGCAGCGGGCGATCTGGTAGTAGCGCTCAACTCCGGCGATCATCAGCAGTTGCTTGAACAGCTGGGGGCTCTGCGGCAGCGCATACACCTTGCCCCTGCGCAGCCGGCTGGGAACGACGAAATCGCGGGCACCTTCGGGTGTCGTCTTGATGAGCGTCGGGGTTTCGACATCGAGGAAGCCGGCTTCATCCAGCGTGTACCTCATGGCCCGAACCGCCGCCGCCCGGGCCCGCAGGTTCGCCGCCATCTCGGGCCGGCGCAGGTCCAGATAGCGATATTCGAGACGCCGCAGCTCGTCGACACCCGACCGCTGGTCGATCCGGAAGGGGAGCGGCTCGGCCGGGCTGAGGACCTTCAGGTCGTCGACCGCGATCTCGATCTCACCGCTCGGCAGGTCCGGGTTGACGGTGCCGTCGGGTCGGTGCCTGACCGTGCCGGCGACGCTGACGCAGAACTCCGAGCGCAGTTCGTGGGCCGCCACACCCAGGTCGGGAGCGTCGTCGGGGTTGATCACGGCCTGGACGATGCCGGAGGCGTCACGGATGTCGATGAATATCACCCCGCCGTGGTCGCGGCGCGTCGCCACCCAGCCGGCAATCCGCACCCGATCACCAACGTCCCTCGATCCCAGGTTCCCGCCGTGATGGGTTCTCAGCTCATCCACGATTCGACCTCTGGTATGTCTTCGAGCCGCTGCTGGCCGCTCGTCAAATCTCGTACCGTCACCTTGCCGTCTCTCCACTCGTCACCTACAACGACCGCCCGCGCCGCTCCGCGACGGTCGGCGGCTTTGAACTGTGCTTTGACGCTCCGCTCCCCCAGGTCCACGTCGACCCGGAGTCCGTTGCGTCTCAACACCGTCACCAGGTCGAGAGCGGCGGAGCGGTGCTCGCGGTCCACCACCACCACCCACACGTCCAGCGCCGGGGTGGCATCAGGGTGACCAGCGGCGAGCAGAATCCGATCCAGTCCCATGGCAACTCCGACCCCCGGTGTCGGTGGGCCCCCGAGCAGCTCTGCCAGTCCGTCGTAACGGCCACCCCCGCCTACCGCGTTCTGCGCCGCCTCATAGCCCGCAGCAACGTACTCGAAGACCGTGTGCGTGTAGTAGTCGAGACCACGGACGAGGCGCCGATCCAGCTCGTATGGGATGCCGATGCGATCGAGACCGGCACACACCGCCGCGAAACGCCGTGCCGAGTCGGCGGACAGGTGATCGACAGGTGCCGGAGCATCGGCGAGCACCGCCCGGTCGGCCTTGGAGTCGAGGACTCGCAACGGGTTGGATTCGATCCGCAGCCGCGCTGCCGGGGACAGCTCGTCCGCCTGCGAGCGCAGGTGTTCCTGCAGCAGAGTGCGGAAAGCGAGACGGTCGGCGGCGGCGCCGATCGAGTTGATGGCGACCGAAATACCGGTGACGCCCACGTCCTCCAGGAAGCGGTAACCGATCTCGACGACCTCGACGTCGGCGTCGGGGGACTCTTCACCGATGTATTCCACGTCGAGTTGGTAGAACTGCCTTCGCCTCCCCGCCTGTGGCTGCTCGTAGCGGAACATCGGACCCCAACCGGCCGCTTTGAACACCCCGCGGCGCCCCGACTGCAGGTGGGCGCGCACGATCGACGCCGTTTGCTCCGGCCGCAGCGCCAGACGGCGGCCTGCCCGGTCTTCAAACGTGTACATCTGTTTCTCGACGACGTCGGTAGCCGGACCGACGGTGCGGGTGAACAGCTCGGCGTGTTCGAAGAGCGGCGTGACCACGAACTCATACCCGTAGCATTCCGTCAGCCGGTCCCAGGTGCGCAGCACCGCCCGCCATCGGTTGGAGGCTGGTGGGAGGATGTCGTCGGTGCCTTTAGGGGCGCGGATGCTCAACGCAAGAGCTCCTGAAGGAAGGGGTTGGAACGGCGTTCGCTGCCCAGGGTAGTTGCCGGACCGTGACCCGGCAGCACCGAGGTGTCGTCGGCCAGCGGCAACACCTTCTCCTCCATCGACCGCATCAAGGTGGCGTAATCCCCCCCCGGAAGGTCGGTACGTCCTATGGAGCCGGCGAATAGCTGGTCCCCGGAGAACAACACCCCTTCCGCGGGGACTTGGAAGCAGCAATGCCCGGGGGTGTGACCCGGCGTATGCAGCACTTGCACGCCCAGACCTGCGACGTGCAGTGTCTCGCCGTCTGCGAGCAATGTGAATCGATCCGGTGCCTCGTATTCACCGGCAGGGGCCGCGAACCCCATCAGGTTCCGAATCTGCGATGCAGGATCGCGGGCCAACCATTCGTCGTCCGGGTGCAGGTAGGCGCTGACCGCAAACTTCTGCGCCACGCGGCGTGCACCACCCACATGGTCGATATGGCCGTGGGTGATGAGGAGTGCCACCGGCGCCATTCCGTGGCGGGCGAGGAGGCTGCCCACGCCCTCGGGGTCGGGAGGGGCGTCCACGACGATGGCCTCCCCACTCCGCTCGGAGCCGGCAACGTAGCAATTGGTCTGGGCGAACCACAGGGGGGCGGCGGCGACAAACATGGTGCGAGAGCTATCCGTTATCCGTTGTCCGTCGTCGGGCCATCAGTCGTGTTGGGGGAGGAGCCGAAAGGCGTCGAACACCGCGTCGACGTTACGAACCTCATGCAGGAGCCGGTGAAGCGTCTCGTTGTCGGCCAACTCGACTTCGAAGCGGAGAACCGCCACGCGGTCCCGTCCTGTCGCCGACGATGAAGCAAGGATATTGGCCCCGATGTCGCCGATGGCGTGCGTCACGTCTTGCAGCAGCCTCGTCCTGTCGAGCGCCTCGACCTGAATCCACACGCTGAATGAACCGTGCTGTGACGGGTCCCACGCCACGTCGATGAGCCTTTCGGCGCGGGATTCGAGAGCGGCGATGTTGGTGCAGTCGGCGCGGTGTACCGAAACTCCGCGCCCTACGGTGACAAACCCCACGATGGGATCCCCCGGCACCGGAGCACAGCAGCGTGCGATGCGAACGTAGAGGTCTTCGAGTCCTTCGACGATGACCCCGCGGTCGAGACGTCGCGGACCGCGACGGTCTCTCGCCGGGGGTACCAGCAGATCCTGGTCTTCTTCCTCCTCCTCCGGCCTGACGACACGCACGACGCGCCCCACCACCGTTGAGGATGCCAGGTGAGACTCGCCGACGGCGACCAGCATCGCCGCCGAGTCGACGTAGCCCAAGTCGTCTGCAACCCGGCTCAGAATCGCCTCCCGTTCGGAGGCACCGAGGCCGAGACCCTCCTTGCGCAGGCCGCGGGTGACCGATTCCCTGCCGTCGGCAAAGGCGGCCTGACGCCTCTCCTTGGTGAACCATTGGCGGATCTTGGCGGCGGCACGAGAGGTTCTCACAAAGCCCAGCCAGTCCCGGCTCGGGGCGGCACCCTCCGACCTCGACGTGGAGATATCCACGATGTCACCCGACTCGAGTCTGGTCGACAGCGGTACCAGGCGCCCGTTGACACGTGCTCCCACACAGCGGTGCCCCACTTCGGTGTGGATCTTGTATGCAAAGTCGATGGGCGTGGCTCCCAGGGGCAACGTGACGACGTCTCCCTTGGGTGTGATGACGAAGACCTCGTCCTGATACAGGTCGATCTTCAACCCTTCGAGGAACTCGTCGGGATCGCTGTAGGTCTCTTGGAGAAACCTTATGTCCGACATCCACGGCAGGTCATCAGCGTCGACCTGTTCCTTGTAACGCCAGTGGGCGGCTACGCCGTACTCGGCTCTCTGATGCATGTCCCGGGTACGAATCTGCACCTCCAGCGGCTTACCGTCCGGTCCCACCACCGTCGTGTGCAGCGACTGGTACAGGTTGAATTTACGTTGTGCCACGTAGTCCTTGAACCGGCCCTGGATCGGAGGCCACTCCGCATGGATGGCACCCAGGGCCCCGTAACAGTCCCTCTCCGAGCCGGTGACGATCCGGATCCCTATCAGGTCGTGGATCTCATCGAACGACAACCCGGTGTTGACCATCTTGCGGTAGATCGAATACGGATGTTTGGGGCGTCCGGCGACATCGGCCTCGATGGCGTCTTTGCTGAGCAGCGCCTCCACCCGCCCGATGACGTCGGCTATGTAGGCGTCGCGATGCGGTGCCCTCGTGTCGAGCAGCGAGAGGATCTCGGCATGCCGTCGTGGATACAGGATCGGAAAGCACCTGTCCTCCATCTCGTGTTTGATCTCCTGGACTCCGAGGCGATGGGCCAGCGGGGCGTAGACGTCCAGCGTTTCCCTGGCGATGCGTACCTGCTTTTCGTCCGGCAAGGCGTCGAGGGTGCGTACGTTGTGGAGACGGTCGGCGAGCTTGATCAGGAGGACGCGAACGTCGCGGGCCATGGCAACCATCATTTTGCGGATCGTTGCCGCCTGGTGGGAGGCTTTGTCCCGAAAAGCGACCCGCTCCAGCTTGGTCACACCGTCGATCAGCCAGGCGACCGCTTCACCGAATTCGGACTCGATGTCGTGGATGGTGACGTCGGTGTCCTCGACGGTGTCATGGAGGATCGCGGCCGTCAGGGTCGATGCGTCCATCCCGTATGAAGCGAGGATTCCGCAGACGACGACGGGGTGAGTGATGAACTCGTCACCGCTCTTGCGTAGCTGGCCACGGTGGGCCTCATCGGCAACCGAAAAGGCCTTCTGCAGCCCCTCCGTCGACTCCTCTGGGTGGTGCTCGGAGAAGACTTCCAAGGCTTCCCGGAAAAGGTGCGAGGCGGCGGACTCAGTCTCCATAGATGATCCCCGAATAGAAAGGCAGCCCGCCGAGCCGGGCCCGCCCTTCGAGGAAGGCAAGCTCGACGAGAACCGACACCCCGATGACGCTGGCACCTGAGCTGGTGAGGAGGCGCACCGCAGCTGCCGCCGTGCCCCCGGTGGCGAGCACGTCGTCCACGATCAACACGCGGTCGTCCTCGGCGACACCGTCCGCGTGGACTTCCAACGCGTCGCTGCCGTACTCCAGGCGGTAATCCTCCCGCAACGTGTCGTGAGGCAGCTTGCCGGGTTTACGGAGCGGGACGAATCCGGCACCGAGGCGGAGGGCCGCGGGCGTGGCCATGATGAAACCACGAGCTTCGATGCCGGCAACCTTGGTGACACCGTCGGCAGCGAACGGCCCGATCATGGCGTCGACAGCCTCGGAAAGGGCACTGCTGTCTGCGAGCAAGGGCGTGATGTCCTTGAAGACGATGCCCGGCTCGGGGAAGTCGGGAACGTCGCGGATCAGAGACCGGATTCGCTGCTCGTCCATGATGTGAGCTTATTAGGCAGACAGCGGCTTCCAGCACTCCGCCCTATGTGCCCGGCGGCAGCGGCACGCTGCCCGCACACGGTCAGCGGCGGCGGCGGCGGCGTTTGGGGGGACGCGGGGTGGCACCCGTTACAGCCGGCTGCACAGCCTCCACCGTCAGAGTCTCCGCTTCCTTGTGGGCAACCGCGGCGCGGCGGGCAGCACGGCGGCGCACTGTACGCCACCGCTCCTCCCGTTCCTTCCACACCGCCAGCAGCGGGCTGGCTACGAAGATCGACGAATAGGTGCCTGCGGTGATGCCGATGAACAGCGCCAGGGCGAACTCGCGCAGTGTGGCGGCACCGAGCAGATACGAGCCAACGAACAGAAGACTGCCGACGGGTAGCAGGCTCGTCAGCGACGTGTTCAGCGAACGCATCAGCACCTGGTTCATCGACACGTTGACCACATCGGAAATCGGGTGGCGGTCACCCATGTCTTCGACGTGCTCGGTGACCTTGTCGAATACGACGACGGTGTCGTAGAGGGAGTAGCCCAGGATGGTGAGAACGGCGATGACCGTTGCCGGGGTCACCTCGAATCCCACCAGGGCGTAGATACCTCCCGTTATGAGCAGGTCGTGGCCGAGGGCGGCGATGCCTGCCAAAGCCATCTTCCATTCGAAACGCCAGCTGATGAAGAGAACAACGACGATGAGGAACACCACCAGTGCCCTGATCGCCGATTTGGTTATCTGGGTGCCGAACGTCGGGCCGATCGCCTCCTCGCTGACCTCTTCGAGGTCCACTCCGGCAGCGTCGGCGACGACCCCGATCAACTCGGTCTGCTGCTGCGGCGTCAACACCGCGGTCTGCACTCTGACGCCGTCACCGCCGCCGGTCAGCTGGACCCGGGCTCCTTGCTGTCCCACACCCGCCAGCGCATCCCTGTAGTCGGAGAGCTGAGCTCCGGACGTGTTGACGGTCTCCACCACCACTCCACCTTCGAAGTCGACACTGCGGTTGAAACCGCGAAAGACGATGGCCAGCACGGCGATGGCGAGCACCGACGCCGAGAAGACGAACCACCGCCTCCTCCGACCGACGAAGTCGAAGTCGGTGAGGCCCTGATAGAGGCGGTTGAAGACGCTCACGTAACCGCCTCCGCAGGATGTCCCACCGCCCCCCGAATGGACATGGCACCACCGTCACCGAGACGGGTACGAACCAGATAGGCAGCCGCAGGCCGGGTAAAGACGTAGGCCACCAGCACATCGATGAGGGTCGCCAAGCCGAGCGCCACCGCAAAGCCTTTCACCGGCCCGATGGCGAGCACCCACAGCAGGAGCGCGGCCGAAAAGGACACGGTGTCGCCGGTGAGGATGGTGCGAAATGCACGCGGGAATGCATGGTCGACGGCTGCCCGCAGCGGCCGGCCATGACGCACCTCTTCCTTGATCCGTTCGAAGAAAACGATATAGCTGTCTGATGTGATGCCCACAGATACGATGACGCCGGCGACCCCGGCCAGCGTCAGCGTGTCGCCGCGGGATTCACTGAGCAGGGTGAAAGCCAACACGAGAAAGGACCCGAAGACGGACAGACCGACCACTGTGATGGCACCCAGGATCCGGTAGTAGAGGACCATGGCGATGGCAACCAGTATCAGGCCGCCGATACCTGCCAGCAGTCCGGCCGACAGCGAGTCTGCCCCCAGTGTCGCCGACACCGAAACCACCCGGGATTGCTCAAAGGCTACCGGCAGGGCGCCGTAGCGCAGCACCGTCGCCAGGTCTTCGGCTTCTGTTTCGGGATCGTCGGAACTGCCGACCGTGATGATGGCGCTCGACGCGCTGAGGCCTTCTTCGGGGGTGACGTCGGCGGCCACCGTCGGGGCCGATGCGATCACCCCGTCGAGCACGATGGCGAATCGCCGCTGCGGATGCCCCACCGGGAATTCGGCGAGTGCCCTGGTGGCGTCCTCGAACTTCCTGGCCCCTTGCGCGGTGAAGTCGGGGTCGACGACCCACGAACCGACACCACCTGCCCCCAGATGTCCACCCCCCGAGAACATGGCCTCCGCACCCGAAATGTCCGACCCGAGCACCGCGGCGCCGTCAACGTGGTAGACGATGCCGGTGGATTCCTCCACAAGCCACGCCTCCCCGGTGGGGTCGTCTTCAACGGTGAGGCCGGTCACCGGGTCGACGCCTTCGGGGAAGGCATCGGGCGCCGTGCCGCCTGCCAGCAACGGGCTCACTCCGGGTATCTGGCCGATTTCGAGGACGGGACGGAAGGACAACTGGCCGGTGGTGCCCACGGCACTCAAGGCCCGCTCGCGGTCGGTGACGCCGGGAAGCTGCACCTTGATGCCCGAGTCGCCGGAGGGGGCTATCTCAGGCTCCTGCACACCGCCGAGACTCTCAACCCGGCGGCGCATGATCTCCACCGCCTTGTCGACGACGCTGGCGTCGGTGCCGATCGGGGCTTGCAGCACCACCTCGAACCCGCCTCTGAGGTCGAGACCCAGCTCGGGCCCGGTTCCCGTCGTCAGCAGCAACGCCAGGGTTCCCCAGGCCACTGCCAGCGTGATCACCGCCGTAAAGAGCGCACGCCTGCGGTTCACGTGCCGTCGAGCTCCTCGATCTTGCCGGCTATCGCCCACTTCACCATGCGAAGCGTGCCCGATTCGACGTCGATGGTGACCTCGTCACCGTCCATGCGGGTGATCGTTCCCATGATTCCGCCGACGGTGCGGACCCGGTCCCCCAATTCGAGGCTGGTCACCAGCTGACGTTGCTTGCGCACCCGGGTGCGCTGCGGGCGAATGATGAAGAAGTAGAAGACGCCGCCCATCAACGCAATGAACAGGATGAACGTCGCCGTGCCGCTCGCCGATGAATCCTGCTGGGCAAATAGAAACAGCCGGTCCACGGTGATCCCTTCGTCGAGGTGAGCGGTCGCAGCGACGGCCCCGTGTTGGGGCCGGGTCGAAATCGTAGCGCCGGTCAGGCACGTCGGGAAACCCGACCGGCGACAACTGCGCTGCTCCACGCTTCGAATTCGCCCCTCTGTATCGCCTCCCGGGCGGCCCGCACCATGCCAAGGGTGTAGCTGAGGTTGTGCACCGACAGTAACCGATGCCCCAACAACTCACCGGTTGTGTGCAGATGCCGCAGGTATGCCCGCGAATGGTGGCGGCAGGTGAAACATTCGCAGCCGTCGTCGATGGGCCGCTCGTCGATACGGAAACGGGCCTGTTTGATGTGGAAGTCCCCCAGCGCGGAAAGTACCTTGCCGTGCCGGGCAAGGCGGGTCGGCCAGACACAGTCGAAGAGGTCGCAGCCTCTCCCCACCGCGTCGAGAACTCCCTCGGTGTCTCCCAGGCCCATCACATAGCGAACCCGATCGGCTGGTAGTTCCTCAACCGTCGCCTCCAGGGCTTCGCTGCGCTCGGCCGCCGACTCCCCAACCGACAAGCCTCCGATGCCGAACCCGGTGAACCCGAGCTCGGCGGTTTCCCGCGCCGACCTCGATCGGAGCTCGACGTCGACTCCGCCCTGGATTATGCCGAACAGCGCCTGGTCATCCCGGTGGTGTGCAGCCAGAGCCCGTTGCGACCACCGCAGCGTCCGCTCCATGGCATCCGCCACCGCACCGCGCGCTGCTGGCAGGCCGACCAGCACATCCAGCACCATGGCAATGTCCGCCCCGAGCCTCTGTTGGACATCGACTGCCCCTTCGGGCGTCAACATCACCTGGGTTCCGTCGTATGTGGAGCGAAACCGGACCCCTTCCTCGTCGACCGTTGGGGCCAAGGACAGGATCTGGTATCCGCCCGAGTCGGTGAGTATCGGCCCTGCCCATGCCATGAAGCTATGCAGCCCACCGAGCTGCTCGATGACATCGGCGCCGGGTCGCAGCATCAGGTGATACGTGTTGCCGAGAACGACTTCGGCTCCGGCATCTTGCAGATCGCGCACATCGAGCGTCTTCACGGTGGCCCGGGTTCCCACCGGCATATAGGCGGGGGTGGGCACCACCCCATGAGGTGTCGTCAGAGTGCCCGCCCGCGCTGCACCGTCGGTCGCCGCCACCGTGAAGGTCGCCGAGCTCATGACGTCGCCCTCGACGCGATCATGGCGTCGCCGAAGGAGAGAAACCGGTAGGCCCGCCTCGATGCGGTGTCGTATGCGCTTCGCCACCCGGGTCCCATGAATGCCTCCAGCATGACGAGCAGGCTCGACCGGGGGAGGTGGAAATTGGTGACGAGGAGGTCGACAACCCGGAACTTCGATCCGGGAATCAGGTAGAGGTCGGTTACGCCATCCCCGGAGACCAGCCTGCCCTCCCCGGCAGCCGACTCGAGGGCACGGACCACGGTTGTCCCCACCGCCACTACCCGGCCGCCCCGCCTGTGCGCCCGCCGCACCGCCTCCACAGTGGCCACCGGAACCGAAAACCATTCGGTGTGCATGCGATGGGATTCCACATCGGAGGCGGCGATGGGCCTGAAGGTACCTATCCCCACGGCCAGGTCGACCGAGGCGATCTCTATCAACGAGCTGCGCAGTCCGGCCACCACCTCCGGCGTGAAGTGGAGACCCGCGGTGGGAGCAGCGGCGGCGATAGGGGCGCGGGCGAACATGGTTTGGTAGCGGTCGGGGTCGGCCAGCTCACCGTGGAAATACGGCGGCAGCGGAAGCTCACCGTATTCGGAGAAGAAGCCCTCCGGATCAGGATGCGCAAACACGAGTGTGACTTCCCCGGCGACGGGTTCCCCGAGCACCGTGGCGGTGACATCACCAAAGCGAAGCGTGGTACCACAGTGAATGCGGCGGGAGGGACGCACCAATGCCTGCCAGGTGCCGCCACCGCCGGGCTGCAGGACCAGTGCCTCGACGGCGCCTCCTGTGGGCTCCCGCCTCCCGTACAGGCGAGCCCGCCCCACCCTGGCGGGGGTGGCGACCACTCTGGTATCTGATTTCGAAGAGAGAGCACC
>CAZIEQ010000011.1:0-21603 GCA_964538725.1 uncultured Acidimicrobiia bacterium
CGCCGTGGTCGGCTGGGCGGGTATGCGCGCCGAACATCCCATGCGCTCCCGCGAGTCGGAGTCGAGGGAGAAGATGTAGGGCGTCTCGTGGCGGGGCAGGTCCGACCTGCGGGCCGCTTCGGGAGGGCCGAGGCCTGGCCTCCGGCGCGAACCCGGCGGGCTTGGCGCCGTTTGTTGCGGTTCATGGCAGCACGTCCAGGGTGACATCAGGGACGATGCTCCACTCGTTGGCACCGACCGCGAGCAGGTGATGGCCGGGAGCGACGGGTTGGAAGTCGGCGTGGTCACCGACAAGGAAGACGGACTCGAAAGCGCCCTCGCTACTAATGGAGGCGTCTCTTTGGCGCGGAGGTCGCCGAGCGTGGGGACGACTTCGGCAAAACCTGGCGTCCCTCATCGCCGAGGAGGTCCGCCACATCGTTTCCTCCCGCGACGACCGGAGCGTCCACCTCTCGTCGCGGGCCATCGCCTGGCTGCGCCATATCATGACCCGCCTCGACCTCGTAGTAATCGTTGATGGAGATGGGAACACATGGCGAGCAGAGCTAGTGACGCGCGACCTGGGCGGCACGACCCTGACATCTGCGACCACTGCCAGGCAGCTAGGAGCAACACAACCCCAATCGACAAGCCACCAGGGTGGACTGCCGACGCCGTCTTCTATCAGATCTTCCCCGACCGGTTCGCCCGTTCGGGACGGACGCCGCAGCCGGCGGGTCTGGAACCTTGGGACTCGCCGCCGAGCCTTCACGGATACAAGGGAGGTGACCTTGCAGGAATCACCGACCGCCTCGACTGGCTCACCGACCTGGGTGTCGACGCCGTCTACCTGAACCCGATCTTCGCCTCTGCCTCCAGCCATCGCTACCACACTCACGACTACTTCAAGATCGATCCGCTGTTGGGCAACGACGCCGCCTTCGACGCTCTGCTGGAAGGTTGTCACAGCCGCGACCTCCGGGTGGTGCTGGACGGGGTGTTCAACCATGCCAGCCGCGGTTTCCTGCCTTTCAACGATCTGATGGAGAATGGCGCCTCCTCACCGTGGCGCGACTGGTTCATCGTCCACGAGTGGCCGGTCAACGGCTACACGACCGATTCCCCGTCATATGAGGCTTGGTGGGGTATGGCGGCGCTACCCAAGCTAAACACCGAAAACCCCGAGGTGCGCGCATATCTGATGGGCGTCGCCGAACATTGGCTGCGTCGCGGCATTGACGGCTGGCGGCTCGACGTGCCCGAGGAGATCACTACCGAAGGCTTTTGGGAGGAGTTCCGCACCCGGGTGCGCACCGTCAACCCCGACGCCTACCTTGTGGGAGAGGTGTGGGGCGACGCCACCGCATGGATAGGCGACGGCAGCCGCTTCGACGCAACCATGAACTACCCCTTCACGGAAGCCGCCATCGCCTTCGCCGTCGGCTCTCGGGTCGACTCGGCGGTGGTAGAACCGGTGCCCTACTCGGTGTCACCGCCCCTCGACGGAGACGGTTATTCGCAACGGATCACCAGGCTGTTGGCGTCGTACTCCGACGACGCCAACTTGGCCAACCTCAACCTGCTGGGTTCCCACGACACTCCCCGCATCCGCTCCGTCGCCGGCGGTGATGCCCGCTCTGTCGAACTGGCGATGGTGTTGCTGCTCACCTTCCCCGGAGCGCCCTGCATCTACTACGGGGATGAGGTGGGTCTGCTTGGTGAACACGACCCGGGGTGCCGGGGCACGTTCCCCTGGGATGACCCCGACCACTGGCACCGCGGCATCCTGCAAACGGTCAAGGAGCTGATCGCCATGCGTCGCTCCCACAACGGGCTGCGGTCGCCGGTCTATGAAGCGCTATGGCCGCCACACCCCGGCCCCGAGCTGCACGTCGCCCGCCGCGGCGACAGCCCCGCGATGATCGTTGCCGTCAACGCCGGGGACAGCTCCGAAACGGCCCGGTGTCGGCTCGGCGACGTCCAACAAGTGTGGGGCGCAGGACGCGTTGTGGGTTCTGACCTCACGATGCCGGCACGATCTGCAGCGATCTGGGTGGAGACGGCGCCACTCGCCACTCGGACCTAGGCGCAACCTTCTCCGAACTGCACTGCGGGAATCCGGCCCGCCCGCATGGCGGTGACGAAGCCTTCGTCTATCTCGAAAACGACCCTGTTGTCGGCTTCGTCTTCGTCCTCGGGAACATAGACCAGGGCCTTCCCATCGACCCGGAACTCCGTCGACTCTTGCACCCTGTCGCCAAACTTGTCCAATATCTCCTGTTCGGTCATGCCAACCTTTACTCCCGATGGTGTCTCAATGGCGCTGGGGGCATGCACTTCCACCCTGGCAACGCGGCCCTCGAACACCATGAACATGACTCCGGCGAGTTCCTCGTCGTCGGGAGTGACGTAGTAGCAGTTGGGGCTGATGGTCGGGTCGAGCTCACCGACCAGATCCAAGCCCGCGGCGGTGATGGCTTCCTCCACCGTCATCCAGGTCCGCACCGGTCCCAAGCCTGCCGTCGACAGCTTCGAGTCCACCGTCAATTGCGGCACCGGGATGGTGGAGGTGGTTGTGGTAGTGGTTGTGCTGGTAGTCGAGGTGGTCGACGTGCTGGCCGTGGTGGTCGTCACAGCCAAAGTCGTCACAGGCAGGGTGGTTTCGGTCGACGAACTCCCACCGCAGGCTGCCAACATCAATGCGAAGGCGGTGAGAACCGCAACCGCCGGACGGGGAACCTTGCCGGCTGCCATGGACCAGACGTTACGCGTCGCGCGCCTCGCCCGCCACCGCGACCGGCATATGTACAAGGAGACATCGACAACCGCGGTGTCAACCGGCGGCTTGTGCCCTCCGGTAGACGTCCACGTACTCGGCCGCCGCCTTGTCCCACGACCAGTCGCGCCGCATCCCTTCGACCTGCAGTGCATGCCACCTCCCGGGCTGTGCCGTCCTCATGCGCATCGCCCTGCGTACGGCAGCGACCAGCGACCCCGCGGTGGCGTTGCGGAAGCCGAGTCCGGTGGCGCCCTCCTCGGCGGCATCCACAACCGTGTCTGCGAGACCACCGGTGAGATGCACCACCGGAGGTGTCCCGTAGCGCATCGAATACATCTGGCTCAGGCCACAGGGCTCGAAACGCGACGGCATCAGATATGCGTCGGCACCCGCATAGACAAGACGGGCCAGCTCCTCGTCGTACGGCCGGTGAACGACCGCCCGGGGATGGCTGCCCGCCCATCGTTCCAGCATCGGATCCAGCTCGCCGCTGCCCACGGCTATCAGGCGAAAACCCTCGTCGATGAGGTCGTCGAGTCCCCTCTCGAGCAGGTCGACTCCTTTCTGGGCCGTCATGCGGCCCACCATCCCGAACACCACTCCGCCCCGTAGGCCGAAACCATCCACCAGCGCAGCCCGACATTTCTCCTTGCCGCGCAGATCCGACCAGGTGTAGCGCCGGGGCAATGTCGGGTCCCGCGCCGGATCCCAGGCGCCGACGTCGATGCCGTTGAGGATGCCCTGCAGCGGAGGGTCAAGTGCCGCGAAGTTGCGGCTCAAACCTGAAGACACCTCATCGTCGCCAATGATCTGGCGGGCGTACGACGGGCTCACCGTTGTCACCGCGGCAGCCGTTTCCACCGCACCTTTGAGGAAGCTGGCCTCCCCGAACCACTGCATGGCGTCCACTGCACCCGGCGCATCAGCAGCCACCTCTCCGAGCGGGCCGACGACCGACAACGATGCGTTGTGCACGGTTACGACCGTAGGGACCGCAGACGCCACCGCCGCTAACGCAGGATGGGAGTCGTGGACGTGCAGCACGTCCATTCCCACAGCCAGTTCCGCGACCGCCGCTCCAAAGCGGCCCCACCGCCGCCACTCATCGCGGTATGCCGTCCCCGGACTCGGGCCGTAGATGCCCTCCCGGTCGAAAGACTCCGGGTCGTCGACGAGCAACACCCGATAGCCGTCCTGCTGCAACACGCCGGTGCCCACTGCCGGCGGGGCCGGCGGGCCTGCGGGGGCAGTCGGCAAACCCCGGTATCGAGGCAGGGCAACCGAAACTTCCACACCGCGGCCTGCTAATGCCCGGGCGAGGCCGGCGACTGCCTCCCCCAGACCCCCGGTGCGGGCCAGTGGGGACAGCTCGGCGGCGGCCATCAGCACCTTCACATCACAAGTATGCAACGCCGGGTGCCGCCAAGTTGCAGGGTGTTGAGCCGATTACTACTATTAAGCAGATGCCTAAGGCGGACGACCAATCGACCAGGGGCCGGATACTCGACGCCGCCATCGGCGAAATCGCCGAGCGGGGATGGTCCGGTGTGCGTTCCCGCGGCATCGCCAAGCGGGCCGGCGTCAACAACGCTCTTGTGCACTACCACTTCGGTTCCATGGAACGGCTCCTGGTCGCCGCCGCCGGCAAAGCAATCGTCGACATCGACTCCGACCTGGGCCCGCCCCCTCCGGGGTCCTCGCTGGCCGATGTGCTCTCCCACTATGTGAGAGCCGAGGCTGAATACGATCTCGATGATCCGCGAGGTGCCGTCTTGCTGGAAGCGTTGCTCCATTCGCCCCGCGTCGGTGATGTGGCACGGATCGTGGGCGACATGCTCGATCAATACCGCTCCGTCACGGGCGACGCCATCGCGGTCGGCGTCCAGGACGGTGAGCTGCCGGCGGACACCGACCGTGAAGGGCTGGCTGTTGCCCTCGTCGCCCTCCTGGACGGCCTCGCCCTGCACCGGTACGTGGCATCCGACCTCGACATAGAGCGCGCCATGGCCGCCATCACCGACCTGTGGAAACCAGCTGAGGAGGAGAAGTGACATCTGCAGTCGCCGCCGCCAATCTCGGACGCGTCTTTGGCACCGGAAGTGTTGCGGTGCGCGCCCTCAGTAGCGTTGATCTGAAGATCGCCACCGGGGAGTTTGTCGTCTTCCTCGGACCCTCGGGTAGCGGAAAGACAACTCTCCTCAACCTGGTGGGTGCCATCGACACTCCGACCGAAGGCGGCCTGGTCGTCGACGGGATCGACATCACCCGCCTCGACGACAACGAACGCACCGAGTTTCGCCGCGGCCACGTCGGCTTCGTGTTCCAGTTCTTCAACCTCATCCCGACCCTGACCGCCCTGGAAAACGTCGAACTGATCGCCGAGCTGACCGATGGCGACGGATCGGCGAGGGCGCGCCGGGCATTGGAAGTCGTCGGTCTGAAGACCCGCTTCGACAGCTTTCCAGCGGCGCTGTCTGGCGGCGAGCAGCAACGGGTGGCCATTGCTCGGGCAGTTGCCAAAGCCCCCTCCATCCTGCTCGCCGACGAGCCAACCGGCGCCCTCGACCTGGAAACCGGACGCGTCGTGCTCGACTACATCCACCGGCTGAACAGAGACCGGAACCTGACCGTGCTGCTGGTGACACACAACGTCGTTGTGGCAGACATGGCAGACCGGGTGGTGCGGCTGCGGGACGGCCGTGTCGTGGACGACCACCGAGTATCACAGCCGGTTGCAGCGACAGCACTGCAATGGTGAAGGTCGTGCCGTGAGCGTCCTGCACACCAAGCTGCGCCGGGATCTGAGGCGCAGTCGCGCTCAGATCGCCGCGGTGGTCGCCACGATCTTTCTCGGCATCACCATGTTCGGAGCATCCTTCGACGCTTTCCACAGCCTGCAAGCGTCATACGACGAGCTATACGGTGAACTCGGCTTCGCGGATCTGTGGGTCACCGGAGGCAACACCGCCGGTTTCGCCTCCGCTGCCGCCGAAGACACCCAAGTTGCCGCCGTTGAAACCCGTCACCGCGCAGACGTCGGCCTGGTACCCGAAGGCGGCCACTCCCTGTTCGGCCGTGTCCTCGGCATCCCCAGCGGCGGTCCGCCCGAGGTGAACCGCCTCATGGTGCTCCAAGGCCGCCAACCCGCTGGTGACGACGAGGCTCTGGCTGAACAGCACTTCGCATCCCACTTCGACCTCGTTCCCGGATCGACCGTCACCGTCGCCTCCCCTGCGGGACCACGCGTGCTGGTGGTTTCGGGAGTAGTGGAATCCGCCGAGTACATCTGGCCGTCGCGCAGCCGCCAGGAGATTCTCACCTCCCCCGACGACTTCGGCGTGATCTTCGTGCCCGACGATCAGGTCATCGCCCTCGCAGGCCGGGCGGCGACTGCACAAGCAATGATCCGCTACAAGCCGGATGGAGATGACGAAGCTACAGACGCCCGCCTCGGCGACGTTGCCGCGGCATTCGGCGCCACCGACACATACACCGAGCTCGAGCAGGCTTCAAACTCGGGCCTGCAAGAAGACGTCAAGGGTTTCGGCGACCTGGCGCTCATGTTCCCCATCCTCTTCCTCACTGCAGCCGGGCTCGGTACGTGGGTGCTGCTCAACCGTATCGTCGTGTCGCAGCAGGGCGTCATCGGAATGCTGGCCGCCAATGGCATGGCGCGCCGCACACTGTTCCGCCATTACCTCGGCTTTGGCATTGTCACCGGTCTCGGCGGTGCCGTGCCCGGAGTAGTTGCCGGTGCCTTGCTCGCCCGCATCGTGGCCCGCGTCTACACCGATGCGCTGTCCATCCCGGTGACCGTCATTCGCGTCGAAGCGGCCACTCTGGTAATCGGCATCGCCTTCGGCCTCATCACCGGCGTGCTTGCTGCGCTCACCCCAGCGTGGCGCGCTACCCGATTGCAGCCTGCCGACGCCATGCGCGGAGCCGGTCCCCGCGGCCCGGGGCGACCCACCTTTGCAGAAAGGATCCTGCCGCCGCTGCGCCGGCTGCCGGCGACAGGTCGCATGGTGCTGCGAGGTGTGTTCCGTAATCGGCGCCGTACTACCACGACCATCCTCGGAGTTGTCCTAGCGATGACCTTGATCCTCTCCTCTTGGGGGATGATCGACACAGTCGACATCCTCGTCGACCGCCACTTCAACGACATCGACCACACCGACGCTCAGATCGTCCTCACCGGACCTCCCACCGCCGCGTCCGTTGCAGCCATAGCCGCCGTCCCCGGCATCGCCGCCGCCGAACCGCTCATCCAGGCGTCGGTGTCTCTGCAGGCCAACGGCGAGCGTTACGCCACCGTTCTGGGCGCATACGCCGGCGACACCCAAATGCGTGACTTCCTCGCCACCGGCACCAATGCGATGGCTCTGCCCGACAACGGTCTGCTGGTGGGCGATTCCCTGCAGGACCTGCTTCGCATCGAAGCGGGGGACGTGATTGATATCCGCATTCCCGATGCGGGCATAACGCTGCACGACACGGTCGCCGGGTTCGTCGATGAGCCGATGGGGACCTTCGCCTACGCCTCTTGGGAGCACCTGGCGCCGCTGGTGGCAGTTGAGGGCGCCAATCTCGCCGCCTCCGGGGCGGTGACGTCGTCGGCCCTGGCTCGCCTCGAACCCGGAGTCACACTGGACGATGTGCGCCCCGCACTGGAGCACATGGACGGAGTGGCCGCGGTCACCGGCACTCGCAGCCTCGAGGAGACGATCCACAGCTTCCTCGGCCTGTTCTACGCCTTTGTCGGCATCATGCTCGCCTTCGGGGGAGCGTTGGCATTCGCACTCATCTTCAACGCCATGTCGGTCAACCTGGCGGAGCGGACCGTCGAAGTGGCCACGTTGGAAGCTTCGGGGGTGAGCCCGCGACGCCTCGCTCGCCTCGTCACCGCTGAAAACTTGATCGTCACCGGCCTCGGTCTCGTTGCAGGGCTGCCGATCGGATACTGGGCAGCATCCCAGTTCATGGCCGCATACGACGACGACCAGTTCAGTTTCATTCTGCAGATGCGGACTTCGACCCTTGTGTTTTCCAGCCTGTTCATCCTCCTCGTCACATTCCTCTCCCAATGGCCGGGGCTGAAGGCGCTGCGAAGTGTCGACATCGCCTCTGTCGTCAGGGAACGGGCCCTTTGACTCGGTACGGGCTGCATCCGGAGACTCTCTCGCTAGCCTCCCTATGCCATGTTCCGGCACTCCCGCATCTCTGCGCTGCTGTTTTGCGGTGCCCTCTTCGTGGTCTCCTGTGGGCGGGGCCTCGACGAGACGGCACCCGGGACGACACTTCCCGCCCCCACGTCGACATCGACGTCGACGACGACTCTCGCCATCGAACCGGTTCCACCGCCGACCCTCGAAGTGTGGGTCGAGCCCGAATACGTGACCGCAGTGCGCGCCGTCGCCGAGGAGTTCACCACCGCACTCGGTGTTGAGGTGACCGTCAGCGGACACAGGATGGACGACGTCCGCGCTGCTCTTGCCTCCGGTGACCTTCCTGCCGATGTGTTCGCCGCATCCCACCTCGACATGAGCACTGCAGTGGACGCCGGATTGGCAGGCCCGCTGCCGATAGGCGCCCGCGTGAGTGAATTCCTCGACCCGGCGGTGGAAGCCTTCTCCCTCGATGGGGAGCTGTACGGGATTCCCTACAGGCTCGAAACCGAGGCCCTCTTCTTCGATCCGCAGCATGTTCCCGCAGCACCCACAGGGTTCTCCCAGATCAAAGCCGTCTGTGATGACCTCGGGGCTCTCCCGGTTGCGGAGATCCCACCAGATGAAAACACCGACGATGACACAGAGGAATCCACGACCACAACCACCCGCCCTCCGCCGCAGGTGCCGGGCTGTACAGGCGTCGACTCCTCAGACCCCGAGACGGCTCTGCTTTTCATGCGCTCCACCGGATTGATGCTGCTCGGCGGCGACACCGGCATCGACGGCACGGCAGCTCACCAGGGCGCCGATTTCCTGACCGACCGGGTGGCCGACGGTGTGTTGGTGCCGGTGGGTGGCAGGAGTGCCGTACTGGCGACGTACATAGAGGGTGAGATCGCCTACCTGATCGCCCCTGCCGACACCCGTTACGAGCTGTCCGCCGCCGAAGTGCCCTACCAGCTCGCCTCGTTGCCGCTCATCGCCGGAGCGGAACCGGTGCCCTGGATGGAGGCAGTCGGGTTCCTCCTCAATGCTCGCAGCGAGTACAAGCACGAAGCGTCGCTATTCCTCCTCGAGTACCTGGCGGCAGCGCCGGCCATGGCCGACCTGTTCGCCGTCGAAGGAGCAGTGCCGGCTCACAAAGCGACCGCCGACCTGGCAACCGCCGACCCTGAGATGGCCACTCTCCTCGACCTTGCTTCCTCGGCGATGCCGATGCCGGCGGATCCCAGGCTCGATGACATCCTTACCACCTTGGAGGGATTCCTCCCCGACCTGTTCGGCGCCGACCCCGATACGGATGTCATCCTCGCCGCGGCGGCGGCTGCGGTGCGAGACCTGCTGTAACCCGCTCCCCACCGATGATGGGCCGGCCCCGACGGACCAGCGATCACCCGGCCTCAGTCACTGGTCGATGGACTCCGCGAGCAACATGGCAATGTCCTTCACCTGGACGTCATCGTCGCGGCCCAGCTCCTTGACGCCATCGTCCAGCATGATGAAGCAGTAGGGGCAGGCAGTGGCGATCGCATTGGCACCGGTATCCAGCGCCTCCTCGGTCCGCTCCACGTTGACCTTCTTCCCGGTGCGCTCCTCCATCCACATGCGGGCTCCACCGGCACCGCAGCAGAACGACCCGGTGCCGTTGCGGGGCATCTCCACAAGCTCGGCGGCGGCGGATTGGATCACGTCACGGGGAGCCAAGAACACGGAGTTGTGCCGTCCCAGGTAGCAGGCGTCGTGATAGGTGATCCGCTTCCCCGACCGGGCCGCAGGCTCGAGGCGGCCTTCGGCTATCAAGTCGGCGAGCAGTTGGCTGTGATGCACGACCTCGTAAGTGCCGCCCAACTGCGGGTACTCGTTGGTGAGAGTGTTGAAGCAGTGTGGGCATTGGGTGATCACGTTGCGCACGCCGAGCTCGTTGAGGGTGGCAATGTTCTGCAGCGCAAGCTGCTGGAACACGTACTCGTTGCCCGCCCGGCGGGCGGGGTCACCGGTACACAGCTCCTGGGTGCCGAGCACGGCGAAGTCGACCCCGGCAGCGTGCAGGAGACGAGCCGTCGACACGGTCACCTTTCGGTTCCGCTCGTCGAACGAACCGGCACATCCCACCCAGTAGAGGTATTCGGCTTCGGCGGTGTCGACTCCGAGAATGGGCACATCGAAGTCGACATCGGCGGTCCAGTCTGCACGACTCTGCTGGCTCATCCCCCAAGGATTAGAGGAGTTCTCCATGTTGAGGAACGCGCTGCCAAGCTCGGAGGGGAAGTCGGCTTCCATCAACGTCAAATAGCGACGCATGTCGAGAATCTTGTCCAGAATCTCGATGTCGACAGGGCAGATCTCGTCGCAGGCCCGGCACGATGTGCACGCCCACAGCTCTTCGGGTCTGATGCGTGCAAACACCTGATCGGACTCGACTGTGACGGCACCGTCGGCACGCACCGTCGAGGGCACGAGACGGCCAGCATCTGCAGCGGCGACCTCGCCCAACTTGAGGACGATCTCGCGGGGGTCGAGCGGCTTGCCGGTCTGGCTGGCCGGGCACACCGACGTGCACCGACCGCAGACGGTGCAAGCTTCGGTGTCGAAGAGCTGCTTCCAGGTGAACTCCGCTACCGTCGCCGCTCCGATCGACTCGATGTCCTCCAGCTCCATCAGGTTGGGTAGCGGTTTCATCGCCCCAGTTGGGCGCTCCTTCGGCGACAGCAGCAGGTTTGCCGGAGAGGTAACCATGTGCCGCAGCTTGGTCATCGGCACCGCCACCAGGAACGCCGCAAAGGCCACCGCGTGGGTGATCCACAGTCCCTGGTGGATCCCCGATGCGGCCGACCGGGGAACCAGCCGGCTCAGCGGGTAGCCGACGAAGGACCAGGCTTCGAAGTCGGGACGGCCGTCCACCGCGATTCGGGCAGCCTCAACCGCCAGGCCGGTGATCCCCACCACGGCCAGCGTCAACAGGATCCAGGCGTCTTCGGGTTTCGTCTTGGACCGCAGCCTCCACGGACGCACGCCATAGCGCCGCAGTGCCGCCAGTGTCAGACCGGCGAGAAACACGAGGCCAAACGCGTCGAGTACCGCCGAATACCCCAGATAGAAGTCTCCGTGGAGGAATTTGAGGCTCTCCGGAGCCAGGTTGTCCAGTTCGAGTGTGATGGTTCCGGCGAACAAGACGAGAAAGCCGTAGTAGATCGCCGAATGCATCACGGCGGTGCTCTTGTCCTCCGCCACCGTCTTCATCGAGATCCCGGCCAGGAACCGGCGGATGCGCTGCGCCCGCAGTCCCCGCCGGCTCTCCGCAGCGCCCCGCTGCACATTCTTCAGCCGCAAGCTGAACAGGGCGAGCATCAGGCCGGTAAACCCGGCCACCGCGATGTAGAAGGCCCCTTTGAGTGGAGTGGTGATGTTCCCGAAGATCTTGCGGGTGACGTCGAAGTGAGGATGCGGCTGGACGGTGGACAGCCACCAGGCACCGACAATGGTCAAGGGGACTAAGACCGCGAGTGCGGCCAGCACCTTCGACGCTGTGATCCTGTTTCGGCGGCCCATGCTCCCTCTCTCACCGGGTCGGCTGCCGGCGACGCTACCGGCCGCGGCTGAGCGGTGTCAGCAATGTGGGCAACTCCTGGCGACGGTCACTGACGAAGCGGCCGGGGCATGCATCGCCTACAGGCCGAGCTCGGCCTTCAACTCCTCCAGCTTGGCGTCCGCCTGGGCCAGGGAGACCGCTTCTCGCAGCTCGGCTTCGGCGCCTTCGGGGGTCGCCTCCCGCAGCTCGGCGTGCGCCATTGCCTGCGCCTTGCGGGCTTCGATCTTCTCTTCCACCCTGGCGAGTGTGGGAGCTTCATCGTCGAGTGTCGCCGACATGGCTTCGACTGCGCTGTTGACCGACTCCTGCATCTTGGCCTGCTGCAACGTTCCCAACAGCTCCATACGCTTGGCCGAGAGCTCCTGCAACCTCATCGCGTTCTGTTGCACTGCCTTCTTGGCATCCTCGGACTGCCCTTCGGCAGTTGCGTACTGTGCCTTCAGGGACGTCAGGTTGTTCTCCGCCGCCTGCAGCTTCATGGCCAGTGCCTGTGCGGATTTGGTCCATTTGTCTGCACCTGCAGTGTCACCGGCTTGCTGCCCAGCCCTGGCCTTCAAAAGAGCCTGCTTGGCCAGCTCGCGAGCCTCGCCGACCTCGTCCGCCGTTCTGTCGATCTGGGAGTCGAGCTGAGTGCGATGAGCCAGGACTTTGGCGGCCTCGCGCCTCAGATCCTGATTCTTGCTCTTGGCCTCGTTGATGGCCTGCTCGATCTCGATCTCAGGATCCATCCTCTCTTCGGCTTCGCGTTTGAACCAGGTCTTGATATATCCCCACAGGCGCTTGAAGAAGCCCACAGTTGTCCCTCCGCTCGAACTGAGGGGCATGTTAGGTGACGAACCTCAGCCTCTCCTGCGACGCCCTGCCCGTCCCCGTGACGTAGTGCCTCGGCGGAACCGGCTCGCCGACCCTCGGCTGGCGGAGCGACGACGCGGAACCGTCCATCGCGGCCTGGATGGTCGTCCGCGAGGAGACAGGGTCCCGGAAGCTCCGAGAACGCCGCCCAACATCGACAGCACCCGGGTCGCCCTCGAACCGGAAACCGGCGTCGGTCCCTGCAGGTGAGAGGTTGGCGGGGCAGTAACGGTGGACGTCGCGGGGGCGGGTGCAGGAGCGGGATGCGGAGGTATCGGTTTGCCATCGACGAGGGCTTCGGCGGCATCGAGATGCCACGCTGAATCGAGGAGAGGCCGCATGAGACCGGCGAGGTCGTCGCCGCTGCCGGCCCGGTCGAGCTTCTCGGC
This sequence comes from uncultured Acidimicrobiia bacterium, assembly GCA_964538725.1. GTDB lineage: Bacteria > Actinomycetota > Acidimicrobiia > Spongiisociales > JAOTWH01 > CAZIEQ01. Next base: position 12,757 of record CAZIEQ010000011.1, read on the forward strand.
GGCATCGGTGTACCCGGCGGAGCCCTCCACGTAGTGCTCCTTCGCCTCCGGATTGCCCTCCACGCGATCGGACAGGTCGAGAATGTCATCGGCCATCTCACCGAGGACCTTCCTGATACGGCGCCTCTGTGTGGCCAGCGAAGTCCTGCGGCCCCTTCGCATTACGACCACGACCGCAACGACGATCGCAGCTACCACGCCGATGAGGATGACGAAGCCGGCTGCGGAGCCCTCCCCACCGCCGCTACCAGTGGCCGTTCCGGTACCCGCCGAAACACCTATGTCGGTCAGCGCGGCGATGAAGGCGTTCAGGTAGGTGAGATTGTCGCCGCCACCGGCGTCGGCTTCGTCGAGGGCGGCGTTGATGGCGGCAGTGTCGTACTGCTGCGACTCGACACCCACGGCGAGGGAGTCGGTGAGCACGACAACGGTGCCGTTACCGAGGGAATCCATGACGAGTCGGGCGAAACCGGTTGCCCCACCGGCAGGGTCCTGGCCGAGAATGATGGGATAGACCGGATGTCCGGAACCGGCGGTGTCGCGGTGGAGGGCACTCAGCGAAGAAGTGTCGACGGGAACCGCATCCGGATCGAGGTAGTAGCCGTCGTCGACGAGTGCCGTAGCCACATCCTTCGTCGACTGGGCAGCGGCCGGGACAGGGATGAGGAGTATCCCGATCGCTGCCAGTGCCACACGCTTCACCGCGATGAGCCTAGGTGGGTCCGAGCCCCTCCCACCGTCCGCGCTGCTCAGCGTCGGGAGGCCGTACTCCTCTCTCGTTTTGGCGTTGCTCAGCGTCGAGGGGTGGCGCTCACAAACGCCAAAACAGGGGGGGCACCGCTGTAGCGCCGTACTCCCCTCCCATTCTGGCGTTGCTCAGCGTCGAGGGGTGGCGCTCACAAACGCCAAAACAGGGAAGGCGAGGGGGGGCGAGGAGAGAAACGCGTCAGCGCCGGGAGAAGACCGCCCTCAGGAAGAACCACAGGTTCGCCGGCCGTTCCGCCAGGCGCCGAGTCAGGTACGGGTACCACGCCACCCCGTAGGGCACATAGACACGCAGGTTGTGGCCCTCAGCAACGAGCCTGCGCTGCAGGCCAGGACGCACCCCATAGAGCATCTGGAACTCCCACGGTCCTCGTCGCCGAGTTGCCTCCGCGATCGAGTGGTCGATCCGAGCTGTGTCGTGAGTCGCTATCGCTGGCATCGTGCCTTCAGCGGCCATGAGACGGGTAAGCAGCCGGTCATAACTCTGGTTCACCCGGCGGCGGCTGGTGAACGCGATCTCCTTTGGTTCGCTGTACGCCCCCTTGCACAAGCGAACATGGCCGCCCAGCGGCGCCAGGCGGTCGAGGTCCTCCTCCGTGCGGAACAGGTAAGCCTGCAGCGCGACACCAACGTTTGTGTGCTCCGCCATGATCCCGGCGACGAGATCAACCGTGGCCGCGGTATAGGCAGAACCTTCCATGTCGACCGACACCGAAGTACCTACATCGGCGGCCCTCACCGCCAGGGATTGCAGCGACTCGGCAGCCAACCGGTCGTCGAAACCCAACCCGAGCTGGGTGAGTTTCACCGAAATGTTGGCATCGAGTTCCCGACCCTCAATGGCGTCGAGGCACGCCAGATAGGCGTCTCGTGCCGCCGCCGCGGGGACAGCATCGGCCACTTCCTCCCCGAGATGATCCAGGGACACTGTCATGCCGGATCGGTTGAGCTCGGTGGCAACCTTCACCGCGTCTGCGAGTTGCTCACCGGCGACGAAACGGCGAGCTATTGCGCGACCCGGTCTGGTGTTGGTGACAATCCGGCGAACCCAGTGGCGATCGGCAACTGCCAGAGTGGACCGTCCCAGGATCGACGGCACGCTCAGCCTTCCCGGCCGGTAGCGGCGGCGCGGGCACCCAACTCGCGGGATCGTTGCGCAGCCACCCGAACCGCATCTTCGATTACCGCTCGGAAGCCGCCTTCCTCCAAGACATGCATCGCAGCTGCTGTGGTACCGCCCGGTGAGGTCACCTGTGCCCGCAGCTCGAAGGGGGATCGCTCGGATGCGACGAGGAGCATTCCAGCGCCCCGCAGGGTCTGGTCGACCAACCGGGTCGCCGCGTGGTGAGGCAAACCTTCCCGGACGGCGGCTTCGACAAGTGCTTCTGCCAGCAGGAACACGTACGCGGGCCCAGTGCCGGACACCGCGGTCACGGCATCCATCAGCTCCTCGTCGAGTTCGACGAGGCCTCCCACCGCCGACAGCACCGCAGTGGCTTTCTCCCGGGCAGAGTCGTCGACATTCCGTCCGCAGCAGTAAGCACTGATGGCTTCATCGACAATTGCCGGTGTGTTGGGCATAGCCCGCACAACAGCTACAGCTTCGAAAACGTCCTCGTACACAGACAGCGGAACTCCGGCCGCCACCGACAGCACAACCTGACCTGAGGTGATCACACCGGTGATCTGGCTGACAAGCGTGGCCACATCTCGAGGCTTCACAGCGACCACCACGACTTCCCGCCCAGCGGCAGCCGCCGCGGGGTCGAGCAGGGTGGAGACTCCGGTGTGCTCCTCGGCCTGGCGCGCCCGTTCGGGGCGACGAGCCGCCATCACCAGTTGCTGCGGCTCCCAACCGGCCCGGAGGAGACCACGGCACAAGATCTCCCCCAACGATCCTGCACCCAACACTGCCACCGGGAAGCCCACAACCCAAGTATATGGACGGCAGTCCTCGATGATCCTGCCTCACAGGGCCGTCGCGGCGAGGAGGACGACCCGCTATCCCTCCCCGGATGCGAACCAACTCAACAGAATGCGGGCCACCTCGCCGGGACGCTCCAACGTCATGCAATGCCCGGTGCCGGGCAACACCCGCAGCGCCGCGTTGGGAAACGCATTTGCCAGCGCGGCCCCGCCACGGCACGGAGCCATGCGATCGCCCTCACCGCAGACAATGAGCACCGGGGAGCTGATGGTCGCGGCGGGGACGGCGGCATCGTACGAGTCGCACGCTGCCAGACCGGCGGCGATGGTCGCCAGCGCAGTGCCTTCCAATAAGCGGCGTGTGGCGGCTGCAGATGACATCCCGGGGGCGCCACTTCCGCCTGCGTTTGCCACCGGGAATGACCATGCCGACATCAGGTCGACGACAGTGCGGTCGCCGTTGTGGGCCCGTTCCAACAACTCGGGATGAACCCGCAGCCGGTCTGATGAGCCGAGCAACACAATCCGTTCCACCAATGCCGGATTGGCGGCAGCGGTCCCCACGGCAATCAGCGATCCGAGGGAATGGCCGACCACATGTGCCTTGACGACCCCGCAGTCGGCAAGAAGTGACAGCGTCCAGTCCACCAGGTCGGCAATAGTCTCCGCTGCCGGGCCCGGGGTGCGGCCGTGGCCGGGAAGGTCGGGAACCAACACGTTGAACCCTCGCCGGGAAAGGAAGGCCGACTGCGGCTGCCATATGGAATGATCTCCCCCGACGCCGTGCAGCATCACGACGGTGGGCAGGTCCGGGTCGGCGACGGCGGGATGTCGCAACACCCACGCTGCCGCAGCAGGCGCGCTCATCGCTGGGAAGCGGCAAGCGCCCGTCGCAGGTCCGCCACTACATCGGCAGGATCTTCCAGCCCCACCGACAACCTGACAAGGTCCTCACCGATGCCGGCGGCTTCGAGGGCAACCGCGTCAAGTTGCTGATGTGTTGTCGAAGCAGGGTGAATGACGAGCGTTCGGGTGTCCCCGACGTTGGCCAGATGGGAAACCAGTCGCAGCGCCTCGATGAACCGCCGTCCGGCATCGCGGCCACCGCGAATACCAAAGCTGAGGACTGCACCCGAGCCCCGCGGAAGCAGCCGCCGGGCCAGGTCAGCGTCGGGATGGTCCGGATGATCCGGATAGGCAACCCAGGAGACTTCCGGCGCCGCGGTGAGAAAACCGACTACCCGGCGGGTGTTGGCCACGAGGCGCTCCATGCGCACTGGAAGAGTTTCGATGCCTTGGAGAATGAGAAACGCTGTTGAAGGGCTCATGGCCGCGCCGAAGTCACGCAGTCCTTCGGTACGTGCCCTCATCAGGAAAGCAAAAGGACCGAACTCGTCTGCATACACGACGCCGTGGTATGCGGCACTGGGCTCGGTGAGGGTGGGGAACAGGTCGGAATCCGTCCAGGGAAACTTGCCCATGTCGGCCAGCACCCCACCGATGACGAGGCCGTGGCCGCCGAGGAACTTGGTAGCCGAATGCAGCACAAGGTCCGCTCCGTGGTCTCCGGGACGGCACAGCACAGGTGTGGCGAAGGTGTTGTCGACGAGCAAGGGAACGCCGGCATCGTGAGCGACGGTGGCCACCGCGGCGATGTCGAGCACAGCCCCCCGCGGGTTGCCGATGGTCTCCGCAAAGACGAGCCGAGTCTGAGGACCGATCGCGGCGGCAAACGCGCTGGGGTCACTCGGATCGACGAAGGTAGTCGTGATGCCAAATCGGGGCAGCGTATGGCCGAGGAAGGTGACGCTGCCGCCGTACAGGGCACGGGAGGCCACTATGTGTCCTCCGGCACCCATGAGGGTGACGATCGCCAGGTGCAGGGCGGCGTGGCCCGAGGCTGCGGCAACGGCTCCAACACCGCCTTCGAGAACCGCAACCCGCTCCTCGAGAACGGCGACGGTGGGGTTGGTGATACGGCTGTATATGTGGCCGGGAATCTCCAACCCGTAGAGGGCGGCGGCATGGTCGGTGTCGTCGAAGACGAAGGAAGTGGTCTCGTAGATGGGAACCGCGCTGGCACCAGTCGCCGGATCGGGTCGCTGTCCGGCGTGGACTGCGTTGGTGTCGAAGAGCAGATCGTCAGGTTGCATGGCCATGAACACTATCCCTCTCCCCGCCGGGGCAACCCCTCGGAGGTATGAGCCAACAGCGGGGACGTCCGCACCTCAGCTGCCGACGCCTGCGGCCTTTCGCCTCCTGTAGGCGGCGACGTTCTCCCGGCTGCTGCAGGTGTCGGAGCAGTGGCGCCGCGACCGGTTGCGGGAGGTGTCTAGGAACACATCGTCGCATCTCGACGAGGCACACACGCCGAATCGCTCCACGCCGTGGTCGACAAGCACAACCGCCAGCCCCATGGCAGCCACCGAACCGAGCCAGCGGGCCGGGGTGGCGGTCAGGGAATCGAAGTGGAGATGCGGGTCTCCGTGGTGAACGCTCACCCGGGGGATCGCGGCGACATCGTCGAGGATGTCGTTGATGACGTTGACCGCCGACTCGGCGTCGCCCGCCCAGAACACTTCCCGTAGCCGGGCGCGCAAAGCACGCAATTCATGGATGTCCGCTTCGGTTATGTCCCAATCCGGGTGGGCCCATGCCTCTTCGAACGGCGACACCAGTGCCAGGACGTCCGCGGCTTCGTTCAGGCGCTCTTCTCCGCTGCGGGGATCGCGCGTGTTGACCAGGTCGACGGCCATCTGCACTGGTGCTCCGCTGTAACCGGAAAAATCCATTTGACTCCTTACCAGGCACGGCTAACCTTGTAACCATCTAACAGAGTATCGACCATTACGAAAGGCCGCAACCATGACGTTGACCGCCCGTCGCGTCGTCGGCGAGAGGAGTGTGACGCCCCCCCCGCAGCCAACCTTCGGCCGTGCCACGGAGTTTGACGACACATTCCGCCGACTGGCCGCAGAGCGCGCCGCCTATGAAGATCTTCGCAGCGATGGTGGAGACCTTGGGGAGAGGGCTCGGCTCCAGGGAGTCCTCAACGAGCTGCGGGCTGCGGTGGCCGCCGTCCGCCCGGTGCTCTGATCATGATCACCGTCACCTGCCCCCGCCACGGAACTCGAGTTCTGCTGGATCTGTCCCAATTGGAGTCACTGCAGCGCAAGCCGTCGGGTTTCGAAGTCCGTTACCGGTGCAGCTGTGGCCATCACGGCTCCACCGTTGTAACCCGCCTCGCCACATCCAAGTGAACGACCGCCCCAAGCGGGCGCCGGGGCTCCGTATCCTGTTCCCGTGGAACCGGGCCTCATCGCCGGTGACGACGGCAGGCTGCGCTGCTGGTGGTCAAGCGGCACCGACTACGCCGCCTACCACGACCACGAGTGGGGTCGTCCCAGCGCCGACGACAGCAGGCTGTTCGAAAAGCTCTCCCTGGAAGGTTTCCAAGCCGGTCTGTCTTGGCTGACCATTCTCCGCAAGCGGGAGAACTTCCGCCGCGCCTTCGCAGACTTCGACATCAACGAGGTGGCGACCTTCGGGAGTGCGGATGTGACCCGGTTGCTCGCCGACGCCGGCATCGTTCGCCACCGGGGCAAGATCGAGGCCACCATCAACAACGCCACCCGCGCGTTGGCGCTGCGTACCCAATTCAGTTCGCTCGCCGCCTATGTGTGGCGATGGGAGCCGAAATCCGCCGACCGCCCGCGGCGCATCACGCGCAATGTCCTGACGGAATTGACCGAATCGCCGCAAAGTATCGCAATGAGCAAGGATCTCAAGAAGCGCGGCTGGCGCTTCGTCGGTCCCACCACCGTCTACTCGTTCATGCAGGCGATGGGCCTCGTCAACGACCACATCACCGGCTGTCAGATGAGAGACGAGGTGCGCCTGGCGCGCGCCGCCTTCACCCGTCCCTGAAGCTCGTGGGTGCCTACTGTGAAGCGCCTACGTAGGCCGCCGGGCGTTCGCCCCACTGCGGCCGCAGTGAGGAGCTAACGGGGGGGAACATGCGCGTGTGCGGGAGCGGCAGACCGTAGATCCGAGCCGCGTTGCCACCGAGGATGAGGTTGAGGTCGTCCTGGGCGACGTCGAGGCGGAGCAGTTGCTTGAGGCTCCAGCCCCAAACGTCAACCTGATAATGCGGAGGCGGCTCGTTGCGTTTCTGCACCGCATACACCGGCGGTTCACCTCCGGGCTGAGTGTGGAAGGGAATGCTCGATCCCCAGTCGCACCCCCAGATCAGCTTCTCGGCGCCGATGTTGGGATCCGAAAGCGCCTTGCCGTACAGATCGCTCCACCACAAGCCGGTCTCCAGGTACACATTGTCGTTGGCGGCGGCAGCCAGCAACGCCTCGTCGACAAAGCGTGTCGACCACCAACCCTGCACCCCTCCATGGTCGAGGACGATCGGAACCTGGGGATACTCCACCGCCAAGTCCATGACCCAGGCCGGATGCAGCGTCTCTGGCCAAAAGTGGTGGGTAAGTGGATACCCGCAGCAGACGCCGGTGTGCATGCGCACAACGGTGCGATGCCGGGAGGCAACCTCCATCAGCGGGCGGATCTGATCCATGCGCTCGGTCTGGCTGATCGTCCGCCGCCGTGTCGAGTCGGCAGGAAACCCCTCACCGGTACCGACGAACCTTCCGCTGGCCAGCAACTCGTCGACCTCGCGGGCGGCCTCCGCCGCAGACCACGGAATCCCTTCCACCAACGCCCGTCTCGCAGTACGCACCGGGGCACACACTGCGGCAAAGCGTCCCGGGTGCCGCTCGATGATCTCCACATTGAGGTCGTTGGTCATCCCGAATGCGGGCAACAGGATGCCCATGTCCACGCCGTACACACCCATATCTGCCACGAGCCTGTCCGAGTTGTCGTAGGGAGCGGCGCGGCTTATCTCATCGGCGAGATCGTTGTAGCTGACCATCGGCGACGCCGCCGCGGCGTCCTTGAACTCCGCACTCATCGCGAAACGCTGGGCGTGGACGTGAGTGTCCACGACCAGGCGGCCCATCTTCACGGCGCCTCCTCAAACCTCGGCAAACATCCCAGCGGGCAGATGCGAACGACCGGCCCGGTGAGCCGAGAGGACTGTAGGCGGCGGGTGTCCTACCCGTCTCCCGCCGGCGGTGGATGTCTACTGCGCGTTGCCTTGGAAGAACGAGAAAGTTCCGCCCTGAGGGTCAGCAACGACCGCGAAACGGCCGGGCGCTATGTCCGTCGGCGGCACCGATAGCGAGCCTCCCAACTCGGTGAGGCGAGCAACAGCGCCGTCGATGTCCTCAACAGCGAAATAGACCATCCAATGCGCCGGTACCTCCGCAGGCCAGTTCTCATCCATGGCGATGATTCCGCCGTTGTCCCGGCCACCGTTCTTGATGAGGTGATACTCGACGCCCTCCATGTCGAGTTTCTCCGTCTCCCAACCCAGGAGGTCGCAGTAGAAGCCGCATGCTGAGCCAGCGTCCCGGGTGGCGAGCTCGTTCCACGTCATCGTCGACGGTACGTTGAACGCTCCGGCACCGTCGTGCTCCCCGCTCTGCCACAGACACACGACTCCTCCGGTGGGGTCCTGGATGACCGCCATCCTGCCTGCATCCATGACATCCATCGGCTCCATGATGACCGTGCCGCTCAGCTGGGAGGCTCGGCTCGTAGTCGAATCGACGTCATCGACCTTGACATACGAGTACCACATGGCCGGCATGCCTGCCATCCCCGGACTCTGCCCCGATAGCCCTGCCACTGGATCTTCTCCGTTGTGGAACATCGTGTAGGCGCCTCCGTCCGGTATCGGGTTGTCGACCGAGGACCATCCGAAGAGGTTCTCGTAGAAGGCTTTGCCGGCTGCCGGGTCGGGTAGGGCGATGTCGGTCCAGATGAACGTTCCGTGTGGTTGGCCCACGGCGTGCCTCCTCGATGAAAGCTCCCCGAACTGTGCGCCCGGGCTGTCAGGAACGTAGCTCGGGCGCGCCACTATGCCCTGGCCGTCGCCTGCAGGCCGGTGGGGTGCCGGGCTGGGCTCACGCCCTCTCTGTGCTCGGCGACGGCTGCTTGGGGGAGGGCGAGCGGCCGCCCTGGGGGCGGGGGGCCGGCCGCCGGGGGGGCGCCCGGTCCTTGGTTCGGGCCGGGCGGCCCCACCCC